>JAUVFC010000219.1 GCA_030594505.1 Desulfobacterales bacterium | reverse complement strand
TGACATTTTTTCGTCAGGCAAGGAAGGTGAAAATTTTAACCGGAGGAATACATTATGTATTTTGAGGATTAAAATTTGAAGCCTGACGCCGCATCACGGGAAAATGGCAGTTTTGCAAAGGTCTCGATTCAAGTCTCTTATAATTCACAATTCCTTGATCCCCTGATCCTTTGCTCCCGCGGCGAGGTGAGCGGTTACAAATTTCTTGATTTTTAAGCTGTAGTTCTATACGCTTGATTAACGATGAGTCAGTGGAGTCCAATGTTCTTGGCTGGGTGAGATATGGATTATCTATTCAAAAACAAGGCAATAGTTTTCCTTGCCTTTATTATTCTGTTCCTGATCCCTTCGAGGGGGATGGCTGCAAAGGCGGAACTGTCTGACATTATAGTCACCAATACGCGGGACGACGTTCTCGTTTATTTCAATGTGAAAAATTTTTTTACCATGGATGTAAAAGAAGCCATCCTTAATGGGGTATCTACTAAACTTACATTTTATATATCATTGTACCGGGTTCGTAACTTTTGGCCGGATGAAAAGTTGGCTGACCTGGATATCCACCACACAATTAAGTACGATAATTTGAAAAGTGAATTTACCATAACACGAAGCGAGCGTAACAGTCCAATCGTGGTCAAGTCGTTTGTCGAGGCTCAAAAAATTATGGCAACTGTCGATGATCTGAGAGTAATCCCACTAAAGGAGCTTTCCAAGGAGTGTCGGTATCAGATCAGGCTGAAGGCCGAGCTTGCTAAAGTATCTCCTCCTTTTTACCTCCATTACATACTCTTCTTTGTTTCGTGGAACATTGAAACGGATTGGTACACGGCTGACTTTATCTATTAATCATGGCGACACCTACTCCCATAGAAACAAAACGCCGCAGACGCGAACTAATTATCATAGCAATTATCATCTTTCTTATACCCCTCATTGCTTATTTAGAATCAAAGTTTCTCCATTTTGGCAGCCTTCCGGTCTCCAATACCATTCTGATGTTCATCTTGATCAATGTAAACACGCTCCTCCTCTTTCTCCTGATCTTTTTGGTTTTAAGAAACGTCGTTAAACTCATTTATGATAGAAAGCGGAAGGTAATAGGGGCCAAGCTTCGTACTAAGCTCGTTATTGCCTTTGTGGGAATGGCGCTCCTTCCCACCATCCTCCTCTTTTTTGTTTCCATACAGGTGATCACGGCAAGTGTTGAGTTTTGGTTTAACGTCCCCGTGGAACAGTCACTCAATAATTCTCTTGCCGTTGGAAAACATTTATACCAACAAGTTACCTCAAACAATCAGTTTTTTGCGGAGAAGATAGCAGAGGAGGTCAGCACAAATGAGCGCCTGAAAACTGAAGATCTAAATAGATTAAAGGACTATCTTCAAAGAGTGCGAGCCGCCTATAACGTTCAAGCGATTGAAATATATTCGGCCAGATCAGAACTGCTGGCCCTTGTATACGGGCCCGAGCTGGACGACAGCTTCTTTGATACGATTTCCGCTGATCTGATACAAAGAGAACTTCAAGAAAAAAATTGTACTACTATCATATCAAAAACACCCTCCGGAGAACTGGTCAAGACACTCTGCTCTGTTCGATCATCAAATGAGGAAGACGAACTCGCCGGAGTGGTTGTGGTAAGCACTTTAATTTCTGAAAATTTGGCTGACCGCCTCTCGTCCATTGCATTCGGTTTTGAGGAATATCAGCAACTTAAAATGCTAAGGCAGCCAATCCGCTTAAGTCATTTTATAACTCTTGCTATTGTTGCCCTTCTTATTATCTTCGGTGCAACCTGGTTCGGCTTTTATCTTGCCAGGACAATAACGACGCCTATTCAGGCGTTAGCAGAGAGTACGCATCGGATTGCCGATGGGGACTTGAACTTTACCATAGACAAAATCGCCGATGATGAAGTCGGAATGCTGGTGAAAGCGTTCAATAAGATGACGCGTGATTTAAGGATAGGAAAAGGCGAACTGGAACGTTCCGCACGCGAACTCCGTGAAGCCACCCGCGAGGCGGAACAAAAACGTGGTTATATGGAAATAGTTCTGGAAAATATATCGGCAGGCGTAATTTCTCTTAATGCCGCAGGGTTGATTACAACCATAAACAAATCAGCGGAAAAATTGCTGGGGCTAAAGTCTGACAAAATTCTCAATAAAAGCTATAGACGGATATTAAATCCGGACCTTCTGGCAGTTGCCGAGGAGATTCGCCAGTCAGTGGCAAACGCGCCGGGGGATGCAATAGAAAGACCTTTGAGGATAAATCTAAACAATAGAATCCGTACACTTATGATCCATGTTACTGCCCTCAAAAATGAATCAGGCCGTGACATGGGGCTGGTCCTGGTATTTGACGACCTGACCCAACTGGAACGCGCGCAAAGGATGGCAGCCTGGCGGGAGGTAGCGCGTCGCATCGCCCACGAAGTAAAAAACCCTCTTACCCCGATCAAGCTGTCTGCCCAGAGAATACGAAGGAAATACGGCCAATTGCTTCAAAGCGATACTGCCGTCTTTGACGAGTGCACTCAAACCATTATTACCCAGGTCGATCAGATACGGAATCTTGTCAACGAGTTTTCCACGTTTGCCCGTATGCCGAATGTTAATCCTCGACCGAATAGTCTCCCTGAAATCATACAAGAAGCATTAATCCTTTACCGGGAAGGACATCAACATATTACTTTTAAAACCGAAATCGGTCCGGACGTTCCTATACTCAACATAGACAAAGAACAGATGAAACGTGTTTTGATCAATCTGTTCGATAATGCAATCGCGGCAATCCACGGCAAGGGAACCATCAGCGTTGTTGTCTCATTTGATCCCATCTTGAAGATAGCACGCATGGAAGTGGCCGATACCGGCCGCGGAATATCTTCTAACGATAAGCTCAGGCTTTTTGAACCTTATTTTTCGACCAAAAAATCCGGTATGGGGCTCGGACTCTCTATTGTCAACTCGATCATCACAGATCATAAGGGATTTATTCGGGTCCGGGACAACAATCCTGTGGGGACAATATTTGTCGTGGAGCTGCCGGTATGAGTGTCCATTCAGAAATGGCATATTTTGCCCCAATACTGCGTTCTCCGCAGGTTTCTATCCTCAACGTAGCACTGCTACGCCTCCGGTAGAAACCTTTGTGCGGCCTTGTCTTGGGACAAAATCTACCATTTCTGAACGGACACTGAATAATTTTTTGTATTTAAAGTAAAGGAGAGCTTTATTTATGTTTCCAACTGTTCTGGTCGTAGACGACGAGCCTTCCATTTTG
>JAUVFC010000115.1 GCA_030594505.1 Desulfobacterales bacterium | reverse complement strand
CTTCTCTGGAATATCCGCATAATTTCGATCCAGCCTCATTCAGGTAGGTAACGGTCATTGAAGGGTCAACCATGAAAAACGGCAAGGATATGCCGAGCTTCAGGCTATTGGCGTATTCCATTTTGTCGTTGATGTTTTTTACCATCAGGTTGAAATTTTTTGCCAGCCTTCCGATAGAATTTTCAGACTTGATGTCTGTAGTGACCGAAGTATCTCCCTCAGCGACCTGATGGGCCTTGTCGGCCAGCTCTCTAACAGGCCTGGTTACGGATCGGAAGAGCACAAAGTTCAAGAGAAATATGACGGCTGCGACGCCGATCAGGTTGACAAGGATAAAAAGATTTCTGGTGGAAGCTATGGTGGCATAATCTTTATTGATCGACTGTCTTACGATAAGCGATCCCAATATCTTTCTGGACGAGCCGTGACAATGGTAACAAGCTTTTTCATTAGGCAATGGGAGAAATGTGGTCAGATATTTCTCGTTTTCATGATGTTCGATAAAGCCATTTTGAGGAGCTGCTCCGGTCCGAAGTGTATTTTCAAGGGCTTTTAAAGGCTCTTTATTGGTAATGATGTCTGAGGCCTTTGCCGTAAGCTTTTCTTCATTGCTTGCATATATAATCTCCTGGTTATAGTCACATATGTAAACCTCCATGTCCTTTGTTTGAGTTTTTATATTATGAAGCTGTTGCTGAACGGCGTGACTGTCTCCCACCGCCATTGGATGTTTCATCCCGCTATAAGTGTTCCTGGCCAAGTCGATCCCAAACTGCTCTACTCTTTCCAGCATAACCCGGGTAGAATTGGATATAGTAACATAGGTGACAATCCCCATTAAAATAATAACCGTAGAGGCTATTGAGAGCATAATTTTAACTCTTAAGCTTCCGGTTATCCAGCTAAATAGTTGCCTGAGCATTATTGCCTCCCGCGCTTATTACCACGCTTTGGTCATCCTTGTTGAACAACATCTTTTCGATGCCGTATATGTCAAGGATGAGAGAAACCTGACCGTCTCCCGATATAGTCCCACCCGCAACCCCCGGGACCCTTCGGAAATTTGTTTCCAGATTTTTGATCACGACCTGCTGTTCATCCAGGATGTCGTCAGCAAAGATGCCGAACCTTTTTTTCTCGGTTTCGACAATCACTACAATACCGGACGATTTTTCCTTGTACGAGGATTCGATATTAAATATTTCGTCGAGCCGAACTAAAGGAATATATTTCCCTTGAAAGTTGATCAACTCTTCCCTTGCCCCGATTGTTTTAATGTCTCCATGGCGTGATCGGACCAGGCCGGCAATCACTGAAAAAGGGACAAGAAAAGATTCTTTCCCTGCCTGTATCTTCATTGCCTTCGTAAGGACTAATGTCAAGGGGAGATTAATAATAAAAGTGGTCCCTTTGTCCTTTTCGGTAACTATATCTATAGTTCCGCCCAATTTTGATACATTGGTTTGTACCACATCCAATCCTACGCCTCGGCCTGAAAGTTCGCTGATTTCATCATTTGTGGAGAATCCGGGGATAAAAAGAAATTTGTAAAGCTCTTCCTTAGAGGGGGTAGCCCCTCCGGGAAGGAGGTTTTCGCGGATAGCTTTTTCCAGGATACGGTGGTCGTCAAGACCGCTGCCGTCGTCACTTATCTCTATATAAATTTTTCCCTCTTTTTGATATGCCTTTAGCGAAACAATCCCTTCCTCCGGCTTCCCTTTTGTTTTTCTTTCTTCCGGACTCTCGATTCCGTGATCCACGCAGTTTCGTATTATATGTTTAAGAGGATCCTCTATTTTTTCGACCATATCTTTGTCCAGCTCTGTTTCCGTACCCGACATTGTTACCTCGATCGGTTTATTCTGGCTTACGGCAAGATCTCGAATCATTCGTTTAAATCTACCGAACGTCCCCTCTAAGGGGAACATTCTGGTCATCATGACTTGCTCCTGGGCCTCCCTTCCTACAGCGACTAAACGTTCTAACTGGTCCACCATCTTTGCGTTCCTGATCGCCGACTTTTCTACTAAAAGGAATAAATTGTCCAGACCTATTGTCATTTCTTCCATAAGATTGACCAACCGATCCAACCTCTCGGTTTTCACGCGTACGGTAGATTTGCGTAAGCCTGTCCGGGTCTTGTGCGATACCGCTATAGTTTCCCCTGTTTTTTTCTTATCGACTGTTCCTTCATCAACCTCTACTCCTTCGTCAAATTGGTCGGCTACCTCCTGGATCTTGATATCGTTGTTATCGCGGACAAAGATAAAAACATCTTCAATATTAGCAATAGAATGTTCAGTCTTTAAAAAGACATTCCATGAGATATACAGATCTTGAGGAGATATCTCGTGAATATCCGGAAGGTTGGATAGATTTGGTTCAATGCGAACAAGCTCTCCCAGCTCCTGAAGCTCTAAAAGAAGCAATAGGGGGTCGTGTCCGCTCAGAAAAATATCCTTTTGAAAGGACATACTGATCTTGTAGCAGGAAGTCTTAGGGGGCGCTTCTGTCTCCGTTATTCCTGTCTGTGATGTATCTTCTGCAGGGAGGTCAAGATACTGGTTGAGGGCGTCTATCGTCTTGTTGAATTCATCCGGATCGCATTCATCCCGACCCTGAGTCACATTGTCCAGCATCCCTTTTAGGAAGTCACCACACCTGAGGAGAAAAGAAATTAATTCCTCGGTGACTACCATAGTCTTGTTTCTTAATCGTTCCAGGAGGCTTTCCAGAACATGGGTATATTCTGAAGTCTTTTTAAAACCGACCATCGCCGCGCTGCTCTTCATGGTATGAACAGCCCTGAACAACTCGTCAACCAGGGAAGCGTCATCCGGAGAAGAGTCCAGCGCAACGAGATTCTGTTCTATCGTTTGAATCAATTCCTCGGCTTCCGAAAGGAATATGTCAAGTAGTTGTTTTTGATCCATGGGGTCGTCGAGTAAATTTTTTTATTATCCATAACAGGTCTTCGGGGCGAAAGGGCTTTACCAACCATCCTGCAGCGCCTGCCTCTTTCCCTTCCTGTTTCTTGCTTTCTTGTGATTCCGTGGTAAGCACCAGAACAGGCACAAACTTGAAAGAGGTCTTTTTTATCTCTTTGATGAATGTAACCCCGTCCATTCGGGGCATGTTGATATCAGAGATGATTAAGGAGACAATTTGTCCCTTGTTTTTAATTTCGTCCAGTTTTTCCAGTCCGTCTTTTCCATCTACTGCCTCTGTTACTGTATAGCCGGCATTGCTCAGACAGAAGGAAATAGAGGTGCGAGCCGTGGGGGAGTCATCGACAATTAATATGTTTTTTTCCATGTAGAATCAGCTTCCCTTTTCAAAGGTCTCTGTCAGTGTCCGGAACCCTAAAATGTTAAGCGCGTCCTGTACAAACTCGTTGGTCTGAACAGATAATCGGTCATTTGTCTTTTCGTATGTCTTCTTAAAAGAGGCCAACAATTGTATAGCCGCAGTGTCGATTTCTGTAACTTCCCCCAAGATCAAAACAAGATTTTTTTCTTTCAAAAATTGTTCCAACACTTTTTTAAGGTCTTCTATCTGGTGAATAGTTAATGGGCCCGACAAACTATATGTTCCGTTTTTTACCTTATTGACACTGAACATGCGGCTCCAAATTTATCGGATTTGTTAATCTTGATGGCGTCGTAAAAAGTCCAATCTACTACGCCTTGTATATTGACCTTTTTACTTAGCCATCCTTTATCAAACTCAAGACTTTTTACGAGATCATCAATCTTGATGACTTCGTAAAAAGTCCAACTTTCTGTCACTCCCGCGAAGGCGGGAGTCCAGAACAAGCTGATATTACTGGATTCCCGCCTTCGCGGGAATGACGGAAAAAGGTGCTTGGCGACTTTTCACGAAACTGTCAATCTTAATGATTTCGCAAAAAGCGTAAGTTCAGCCTTCGCAGCCAACCGATTCTAATAAGATATATTGTATTTTTGACGCAGTTTGTCAATATAATGGCAAAATCATAATGGCAAAATCGAACTGTGGTCGGTACTGTGATGCCCATGTGAGACCTTTGCATATAAAAAAATAGAACCTTATTCAGAATCAATCCATCTCTTGATCTGGTTCTTGGTGGGGACAACCCCGCCGGCTTTTAGTTTTTTGTTAATCATCAAGGCTGGTGTACCCAGGACTCCGGCTGTGGCAATAGCCTTGATATCTGTTACGTGCTCTACTTCGGCCTCTTTTCTCATTTCACTCAGGACCTCGTAGACTCTTTGCGCCAGGAGATCGCAATTGGGACAGCCCGGTCCGAATACCTTAATTTCCAATAGATTCTTGGATGGCTCTTCGACACTTATGCCGAGGTGTTTCTTGAATTCGCGGACAAAGGCCTTTTTATAATCATCTTCTGCCGGTGTGGGGATATAGTTTTTTTCAGAAACATTCTTTAACAGTTCGTGACCGATCTCTTCATCAGTGCCATCTCTTAGCGAATCAGACAGCGCCTGTATGGCGGTTTTGAGACCGGTGATCCCTATGCTGTGTTTTCCTACAGTGATAAGGGTATGATCGCTATTACTCATAATGCGTTATCCTTTTACTCGTTCCCCTCATGGCTTGCAGGTAACATGGCAGATCCCGGTAGGAGTCTTTGTCGCGAAGGGAAAATACTTTTTCTTAAACCAGAGGGCCACATTTACGAGGCTGATCAGAACCGGCACTTCCACAAGGGGTCCGATTACAGCGGCAAAGGCCTGACCCGAGTCAATCCCGAAAACAGCAACGGCCACGGCAATAGCCAGTTCAAATTGGAGAATTTGATATTCGAAATTGTTTCGAATTTCTATATTCGGATTTGTGCCCGAACGGAACTTTTCGTTCAGGCCCTAATTTATAGTCACCCCTACAGAATGCCGAAGATGTAAACCAGGCAGTAGTAGATTCCCACCAGGACAAATATCCCTCCGGTGATACGTCGAGCCCACCGCTCGATCCGTGTCAGTTTATTTAAGGCCTTGCCCACGGATCGGGCGCCCGCCGATATGAGGATAGCGAACACGATGACCGGGATCCCGGTCCCAATTCCGTACAGCGACGGTAACGCAAAAGCGGAACCGTATTTTATCGACAAAGGAATGAGACTTCCAAAAAAGAGCGCGGCCGATGTAGGACAAAATGAAAGCGCGAAGAGGATTCCCAACAGCCCGGCCCCCCAGATACCACCCTTCTCGGCATGCTTCCGGATGGCATCACCGGCCATCGCTCCGGACAGATTGACCTTAATAAAATCCAGAAGGAACATCCCAACAATTATCAAGAGCGGACCAAGAAGCCTGTTCATATATTTCTGCAGGAAATAGGCGGCTCCGGGAATCGACAAAATTCCCTTGGTGATAAAGATCCCTAAGGCAAGGTAGGTAATTGCCCTGCCAAGCGTATAAGAAAGACCGAGCCATAGCACGTAACGAGCGCTGCCGACCCCTTTTCCGATGAAAGAGATCGCAACGATGTTGCTTGCCAGAGGGCAGGGGCTTATCGAGGTCAATATTCCAAGCCAGAGCGCCCATACAGTCCCAAACAAGAGCATATCCATCAGTCTTTTCCCAGATAGGAACCGACCTCGTCACGGATGTATGTGAGGAACGCGTTTTTATCGTGTAGGAGTTCCCAGACTTTCCCGAGGTTCTTCCAGCGTATTTGCTTTCCGTTTCGGGTATCTACAATCACCACGGATTTCGTATAAAGTTTGAAGTCTTTTATGAAATGTTCGTTGCCGTCTTTTTCGATATTAACGGCGTGCCACTCCAGGCGACCGTCTCGCACGGCATCGGCGAAGCCGGATAGTATTGCCTCGCGCGTGTAAGCCTCGATTCTCCTGCAGGAGGAACAGCGAGCCCTTCCATGGAAATAGTAGGCTATGACCTTATATGACGATTGGCGCAGACTTTTTTCAGGATCGCTTTCCG
>JAUVFC010000047.1 GCA_030594505.1 Desulfobacterales bacterium | reverse complement strand
GCGTGAGAAACGGCCCAAATTTCCGCAAGTTTTCGTCAAATAGGCCTGCTATTCTCCTCAAATTTGCGAAAATTTTGTCTCGTTCTCACTCTTTTTCGTTACGGACATAATTCTCGGACAGCCTCCTAATCTATCTGCGGATACGTATTCTTACATTGGAATGCCTTTGCCGCCTCCGAATCATCAGCCTTTCTTCGAAATGCTCTACTAAACTTATTACGACGGACGGCTGTTTCTAAACATTTTTCATTGAAGCAAAGATACGCTCCCCGTCCACCAAGTTTCTGTTGAATGTCCGGTCTTACATGGCCTTCATTATCACGGACAAATCGAAAGAGTTCGCTTTTTGCCTGCTTTCTTCCGCAGCCAATACACATCCTCTCCGGTCTATGCTTCTTCACCCGAGACCTCACCATCCTCACCCGCGGAGGCCCCTGCCTCTGCAATACCTTCTGATGGTTCCGATTCAGGTGTCATGTCTGTCTCTTTTGCGAGTTCGTCCTCCTTAGACTCTTTTGCGAGTTCGTCCTCCTTAGACTCTTTTGCGAGTTCGTCCTCCTTAGTCTCTTTTGCGAGTTCGTCCTCCTTAGTCTCTTTTGCGAGTTCGTCCTCCTTAGACTCTTTTGCGAGTTCGTCCTCCTTAGACCTTTCTTCCAGCATCTCTTTGGCCGCTTCTATAAATTTTTCGGCCTTTTCAGTATCTATCCCTTTTATCTGTAGTAATTCATCGACAGTTGCCTTGCACAACTCCTCTATTGAATAACACCCTGCTTCATACAAACCGTCCGCAATCTCTTTCTCTATTCCGGGTAAGGTTAATAAGGATTCATAGCCGGTACGCAAGGCGTCGCTATATTTTTTCTCGCTTTTAACGTCTATTCGCCACCCCGTCAGTTTGGATGCCAAACGTACATTTTGACCGCTCTTTCCGATTGCCACAGACAAAAAATCATCAGGCACGATCACTTCCATCGATTTATTACTCTCATCAACAATAACCCGAGAGATCTCCGCAGGCGCTAAGGCATTGCAAACAAATTTGGCCACGTCCGCATGCCATGCAATAATATCAATCTTTTCACCTCGCAACTCCTGAACTATACTTTGAACCCGTGACCCCTTCATTCCGACGCATGCCCCTACAGGATCGACATCATGGTCACGGGAAACAACAGCAATTTTAGCCCTGTTCCCCGGCTCACGAGCCGCCCCCATTATGTCTACGATACCCTCACCAACTTCGGGGACCTCTGTTTTAAACAGCATAACTAAAAAATTAGGATGACTCCTGGAAAGAATAACCTGTGGGCCCTTTGTATCGCGTAGGACATCCAGTACATAGGTGCGAATTCTGTCTCCACGGCGATAATGTTCTCTCTGGGCCTGTTCTCGCGCAGGCACTATGCCTTCGGTCCGGCCAAGATTAACAATGATGTTCCCTTTTTCTATCCTCTGAACAATACCGTTTAATATTTCACCCTTGCGATCTATAAAATCTTCGTAAACTACATCTCGCTCGGCGTCCTTCATCTTTTGAATAATAACCTGTTTGGCAGATTGAGCCGCTATCCGTCCAAAGCTATTAATATCTATTTTGACGCCAAGGCTATCCCCCGCCTGAGATTCGGAATCTAACTTCAAAGCATCCTCAAGACTGAGTTGTAGACCGGCATTTTCAACTTTTTCAACCACATCCTTGAATTGAAAAACCTCAATTTCCCCCAACTCGTCATTGTAACCTACCTCGATTTCAACATTTATCCCGAATTTCTTCCTGGCTGCGGACCTGAGAGCCTCTTCCAGGGTGGTAATAAGAATCTTTTGATCTATTCCTCTCTCCCGGCTAACCTGGTCGATGATTTGCTTGATATCTGACACCATAATAAAAACCCCTTAATTCCTTAATTTGTGCCTGACCGAAAAGTCATGTTCAGGCACTAAGTTGCACCTATATAGCAAGTCGCGCTTTTTCGATAGATCCGTAGGGAATATCATATACTGTGTCCTCCACCTCTACACGCACTATTCCGTCTTGATACCCCAATAAGATCCCCTTAAAATGCCTTCTTCCTTCTACAAGTGGACCGGTCTTTATACGAACCTTCTGTTCCTTGAATCGATTAAAGTCTTCTATCCGTTTCAGCGGTCTATCCAATCCCGGTGAAGAAACCTCTAAACTATATGGCCCGGGAATAATATCTTTGATATCCAATAGATCGCCAAATTCTCTACTGATCGCCACGCAGTCTTCTATGGCAACCCCCCCCTCTTTATCTATAAAAAGAGCAAGTATCCATCTGCCTCGTTCATGGCGATATGTTATATCAACCAGGTTCATTCCTTCAGCTAACAGAAGAGAGTTTGCCAATGCCTCTGCCTGCTTGATAATTTTATTGGTCCATTCTTGCATCTTAAATAAAAAAGCGGGCCGGAGCCCGCTCTTCATAGCGTAATTATTCAATAATCTTTAATTGGTTTCTTCTAAAAACCAAACATAAAAACTATCAAAAAAATCCACTAATCGAAGCAGGCTGCCTGAAAAAAATACAGGCGCCCCCTCAAAAAGGGAAACGAGACATTTGCAAAACTATCATTATGATCCGCCTCAGGCGGATCGCCTTCCCCCGGCAACGGGATTTCACTTCGCTCAACTTGCCTGACGAGCACGAAGTGAAGCGTCAGCGCTCATAATGTCACGTTTTGAAAAGGTCTCAAACATGGAGCGGGCAACGGGGTTCGAACCCGCGACACCAAGCTTGGGAAGCTTGTACTCTACCAGCTGAGCTATGCCCGCTAAAAAAGCAGACCGCAAATCAAATAGAGAAAGACCGTTTGCCTTTTCAACAAAAAAAGTTATTTTAAGACTCTTTTTTTTGTTTGTCAATAATAAATCCACCGGGGAAGATTCCGCAAAGGTCTCAAAGAGGCCGACAATGAACCACGTCACCCACAATCACTTTATGAAGTTTTCCTTTATCCTCTCGTACCATTAGAGAACCATCAGCATCTAATGCCTCTGCCACTCCTTCCAGCTTCGTATTTGAAAGGATAACCATCACACGCTCCCCCAGGGTATTACTCAACTGTCTCCATGCCTCCAAAACCGTTTCGAACGATTCTGTCAGAAACCGCTCATACCAGAGCTCCAATTGCAACAATAGGATTTTAATAATCTCACGGCGCTGAACGGGTCGATCGGCAACTATGTTAATAGAAGTAACCAGGTTGCGAATCGATAATGGGAATTCGTCCGTTGATGTGTTTACATTGATCCCGATCCCAACGATGACGAAATCTACCGGCCCGGTTCCAGCGGTCAATTCCATTAAAATACCCGCCACCTTCTTTCCGTTCACCAATATGTCGTTTGGCCATTTAATTTGAGGCGCTATGCCGAAGCGTCTCAATGTAAAGGCCAGGGCTACTGCAGCAACAAATGTAAGTTTTTGAACCTCCCCCGGCAAGATTCCGGGTCTTAACACGACAGAGAGATATATCCCCCCTCCTCGGGGTGAAACCCATGTCCGTTCCATACGTCCCCGCCCCTTGCTTTGGCTTTCGGCAAGGACTATGGTACCTTCCGGAACTCCGGCATGTGCCAATCGCTTTGCCTCGATGTTGGTCGAATCAATCGTTTCGTAACAACGTATCAATCCCTTACCAAGCCAGCGTGTCCTTAACCCTTCCTTTATACTCTCCGCAGAGAACGAGCTATAGGATTGACGATTGACGATTGACGATTGACGATTGCACATATCCGGTTACTGGTTACTGGTTACTGGTTACTGGTTACTGGTTACTGGTTACTGGTTACTGGTTACTGGTTACTGGTTACTGGTTACTGGTTACTGGATGAACACTAACAGAGGGCCCCAATAGAGTCAAGAGGTGAAACCTTGACATTGCCCCATTCCCAACTTATATTGATTTTAATTGGGTGTAAAACACTCATTGAGTTTTAACTTAATTGCGAGGAAGGTAATGGGAACGGATTATTATAAAATTCTCGGCATAAACAAGAACGCTAAGAACGCGGAGATTAAAAAGGCATATCGCAAGCTGGCCATGAAATATCATCCGGATCACAACAAAGGAGACAAAGAGGCTGAGAAAAAATTCAAGGAGATCAGTGAAGCATATGCCGTGTTGAGCGACAAAGAAAAACGCAAACAATACGATACCTTTGGTGCATCCGGATTTCGTCGGCGCTATAGTCGGGAAGACATTTTCAAGGATTTTAATTTTTCCGATATCCTTAAAGAATTCGGGGTCGGGAATAGTTTTTTTTCGGGGAAAAGCGGTGGAGGATCCCGTGCATTTAGCTTTGATTTCGGAGGAAGCCCTTTTGGCGCCTATCAGGGAACTCAGCAGGGGCAAATCAGGGGAGCCGATGTAGCATATACGCTCTCCATAATGTTAGAGGAAGTCCTGTCCGGAACCACAAAAACTATCGCCTTACAAGAAGAATCCGGGCATCAGGACAAGATTTCCGTCAAAATACCAAAGGGTATGACTCCCGGCAAAAAGCTCCGGCTGGCGGGAAAAGGAAAGCCCGGCCCCTTCGGGGGACCTCGCGGGGACCTTTATATACAGGTCAAAATCTTGCCTCATCCGCTCTTTACAGTGGAAGACCACGATCTGATCATCGAGCGAGAAATAAAATTGACCGAGGCGATCCTTGGGACAAAAATCGAAGTTCCAACTTTAGATGGAAAACATCTCTCTCTAAAGATCCCTCCCGGTACTCACAGCCGGACAAAAATGCGTTTAAAGGGTTATGGATTACCTTTAATGGGAAAAAATAAAAGAGGGGACCAATATGTCCGTATACTGGCAAAAACGCCCAGGCGTCTTACCAAAAAACAAAAAGAACTGGTTCAGGAACTTGGGGCTTCCGGCCTGTAAGTCATAAAACCATCAAACCTGACGACCTCGTAAAAAGTCCCTGATGAGCCTATTTTGGTCATCTTTTTGTAAAGCTTCTTAATGAAGCGAAGCGTCAAAATCGTAAACTGTTTGAGGCCGTTAGGCCGAGTTTTTACGATTTAGCGAAGCGAGTTTAGAAGCTTCAAAAAGTGACCAATCAGGCGAATTGGGGACTTTTTACGAGGTCGTCAAACCTGAGGGTTTAACAACTTTTCCAGTTTTATCAGATTATCGCCTTCACCCACAGCGATCACAGTATCTCCCCCCTCAATTGTGGCCGTAGAAGAAGGATTAAACAGCATATCCCCGCTGTCCTTTTTAATCGCTATAATGATTAGATTTAGATCCCGTCGTATACCGGAATCCTGGAGTGGAATACCTATCAAATCGGAAGAGCTGTTAACGGGGATCTCCTCCATCTGGATATTGATATTTCTTTCCATCACTGCAAGATCCAAAAAGTCGGTTACCGTAGGACGAAGTATCATCTGAGCCATGCGCCGAGCCCCTATGCGATAGGGGGAAACTACCTTGTTAGCGCCCGCGCGCAGAAGTTTTTTGCCCGAACCCGTATCGCCTGATCTTGCCATAATAAACAGGTTGGGATTAATGCCTCGTGCGCTTAAGGTAACGTAAACATTATCCATATCAGTCCCCAAAGAGGCAATAAGGACCTTGGCCCGCTCAATTCCGGCCTCTATCAGGGTATTTTCATCAGTTGCTTCACCTATAACATAGAGGAAACCCTTCTTATGTAATCGTTCAATATTATTCGGATCCTTATCTATGACGACCAGTTTCAAGAGGTCTGAGGAGAGAATATCACATATGGTTTGGCCGACCCGTCCATACCCGCAAACAATATAATGATCCTTAAGTCTTTGAATCTTTTTTTCCAACTTATGCCTCCCGAAAACTTCCCTAATTCGGCCTTCCACCACAAACTGTGTAACCACACTAATGATGTAAAGAATAACCCCTACCCCTATAAAAATCAATACTACGGTAAATACCTTGCCTGCATACCCAAGCTCGTGTATTTCACCAAACCCTACTGTTGTAAGGGTAATAACCGTCATATAAAAGGCGTCAATGAAACGCCAGCCCTCTATAATCATGTATCCCGAGATACCAAACATAAGTATGGCGGTAGAGATCGATACACCAATTATAAGTTTTTTTATCCCGGACATTCACTACTCCCCGGCAACAACAAGCCTGCAAAAAGCTAAACAACTCACAGAGAAATAATCATTAAATAAATACGTTGAAATCTCTTAAAATTCAAGGGGCATTTGTCGGCATTCAAACCTGGACTGGAGGCAGGCACATTAAGGAAGCGTTTTTCAAAGGTCTCTAAGGTCTTAATCTCGGCAACACTTTAGCTTTTTGAAAAATTTAGCCTGGTGGACTTGTTACGAAATCATCAATAATTACAAAATTCTGAAATTGTCAGGACATCCCCTTAGCCGGCCACAGACCCTTCAATTTCCACGCTGAACTCTCCCAAGTCACTGGGGATATCTTCAAATACCACCATAAAGGAGACCATTTTACCCTGAGAGATCTTGACATTTGATTGGTTCGTCCCGGACTGTAGTAATAATTTTTTATTTATCTCTTCAACAGAAAGGTCTTCCATCTCTGTTTTTGTAAGTATATTTCCGCAATAAACGCTCTTTGCCTTAACAATCTTGCCGGATTTATCATATAGGAGCCCTTTTACCCGAACAAAGCTTCGATCCTTGGGATAATCGTTCCTTACATACCCCCGGATAATAAATAGGAACCCTGCTCCCTTAGTGTCTTCAAAATAACCTTTGACATTCAAAAGAGCGATTTTCAGATTACCGGGATCTTTCTGTACTGATTTTTTTCCACCAATAACGATATTTAAGTACGGAATTTTAAATTCGGATTTAAAGGGTTCAAACTCAAAAAAGGTAATTGCAGCATATACCCCGCCCACAATAGAGACTCCAATTAATAAGATAAGGAGTAAAAAGCTCGGTCTCTTTTTTTCCTGAGATGGTGTGGGAGCAAGCGCTGCATCAGGAGACTCCTCTTCGGACACCTCGGATTCCTCAAATTCCTCATCAAAAGAAATTTCCTCCATCTCTTTCATCTCCAAAGAGGTAATTTCTTCTTCAACTTCCCCCTGGGAAGCGGATTCAACTTCATCTGTGCTTGCTCCCTCGTCGGGGATATCCTCTAAAGTAAAACCTTCCTCCTCTACAGTAGAAGAAAGGTCTTCTCCCTCTTCATCAGGCGGTGATTCTATCTCTTCCATATCAGCGCCCATAGCAGCATCACCGGAAGATTCAGAGCCCATTTCTTTGTCAATCGGTATCATCCCTTCTATTGTTTCTTCTGAAACTTCGGCGCCTTCTTCCGATATTAAATCAGGAGATTCTTCCGTGGCCTCAGGTTCTTCAGGAGAACTATTTTCAAGGTCAACGTCCAAAGGTTCTTCAGGAGAACTATCTTCAAGGTCAACGGCCAAAGGTTCTTCAGGCAATTCCTCGCTTTCAGCAGAACCATCAGTTTCCTCCAAGAAAACTTTCTCCTCTTCGAGCCCTTCTAATTCTGAATCAACTGACTCTTCCTCAGAAACCGCCTCAGAAACAAGGGCCTCTTCGGATGGGGCTCCTTCCCACTCATCTGCTCCGAGTTCAAGATCTTCAAGGTCAAAGTCTAAAGATTCTTCAAAAGTAAGTTCTTCCGGTTCGACCGAAGGTTCAGGAGGTATCTGATCTGCTGCGGGGGAAGCAGGCTCTTGTTCAACAGGTTCCATGAAGACCTCAAATATATGCTTGCATTTTGAGCATCTTACCTTCGAACCTGTCGCCTTGACTTTCTCATCATCCAATCTAAAATTGCTCTGGCACTTTTCGCAGGTTATAATCATAATATTTCCCCACTGTTATACTTTCAAATCGTTGATATCGGGCAATCCTCGATAATCTTCATTAAAATCGAGTCCGTATCCTACAAGAAATCCGCTTTCAACGGTGAATCCGGTATAATCCACCGGAACCTCTTTCTCTCTTCGTTCGGTTTTGTCAATCAGGGCGCATATCTTCACTGAAAGAGGATTAAAGGTTTTTAAGTGTTCCACTAAAAAGGCCAGCGTAAGCCCCGAATCTATGATATCTTCAACCACCAGGACATCTTTCCCTTTGATGTCGAGTTCAATGTCTTTGGAAATCCGCACCTTGCCAGACGATTTAGTGTCGGCTCCATAACTAGCCAAACGAACAAAGTCAATTTGAGTAGGAACAGAAATATGACGAACAAGGTCTGCCAAAAAAATAAAAGCGCCTTTTAAGACGCCAATAGTAACAAGCCTTTTACCGGAATAATCTACTGAGATTTTATGTGCCAGAGATTTAACTCTTTCCTGAATATCTGTTTGACTTAAGACCGGAACAAATTCTGACATAAGCGCCCTTTTCAAAAGTTTTATTAAGCTACTTAAAAGATATCTTTCAGAAAGAGCGGTGAATGTCAAGGATAAAGGATTCCAGACAATCTCAGCAAATTAGAAATTTCCTCGTATACTCCCATTGCTCCTTTGACGTCTTTTAAAAGGACTTAATTGAACATTTTGAAACTGGCTCATTAGTATTGTAATATTATTTATGTTATACTAAGATTTTTCTATAATAACTGCTTTTATGACAAATCAACCAATCATCAGGGCGTAAACATCTCCGTGAACATTCCAAACATAGAAGGATCAAAAACCGCGCGTAAAGGCATCCTTTCTTCCATACGCGGTTCTGTAGTGGAAGCAACCTTTGAATATCCCTTGCCGAACATTAACGATGCCCTTTACATTGCAGGAGATGGAAATCGGAGAGTAGTTGTTGAGGTCCAACAACATGTCGATGAATCTACTGTAAGGGGGATTGCTATGTCTTCCACATCCGGCTTAATGCGTGGCATGGCGGTTGAAGACACCAGCGCCCCTATTACAGTGCCGGTTGGGGGTGGAACCCTCGGCCGGATGTTTAACGTACTGGGAGAGCCTATCGACAATAAGGGTTCCGTCAAAACCTCTGAATACCGGCAGATCCACCGGCCTCCCCCCTCTATAGAAGCACAGGTCGTTGGAAGTGAAATGTTCGAAACCGGCATTAAGATCCTGGATCTCCTTGCTCCTCTTCCCAGGGGAGGAAAAGCAGGAATGTTTGGTGGAGCAGGCGTGGGAAAAACTGTCATCATCATGGAACTTATTCACAACGCTGTTGAAAAACACGGAGGTATTTCACTTTTTGCCGGAATCGGTGAGCGATCCAGAGAGGGAAACGAACTCTGGCAGGAAATGGAGAAGGCAGGGATACTAAACAAAAGCATCATGGTATTCGGGCAGATGAACGAAGCGCCTGGGGCGAGATTCCGCCTGGGGCTTACCGCCCTGACAATGGCGGAATATTTCCGCGACATAAAGGGCAAGGACGTACTTCTGCTGATCGATAATATCTTTAGGTTTGTACAGGCCGGCAGCGAGGTGTCGGGACTGATGGGCCGAATGCCGTCAAGGGTGGGATACCAGCCGACACTTGCCACGGAACTTGCTGAACTCGAGGAACGGATCACATCGACCCATAATGGTTCAATCACGTCGATTCAGGCGGTTTATGTGCCTGCTGACGATTTTACCGACCCTGCGCCGGCACACACTTTTTCGCATCTTGACGCATCGATAGTCCTTTCAAGGCAGACTGCGGCCGAAGGCCTCTACCCTGCCGTGGACCCTCTCAATTCAAATTCAAACCTCCTCGACCCTTACCAGGTGGGAGAACGCCATTACGCCATAACACAACAGGCGAAACAAACAATAGCGCGTTATAGGGAACTACAGGATATAATTGCCATGCTCGGGATTGAAGAACTCTCGCCGGAAGAACGACGTACCGTGGGAAGGGCGCGGCGGCTTCTCCGCTTTTTGACCCAACCATTTTTTGTGACCGAGGCGTTTACCGGAAGACCCGGACAATATGTCACCCTGAAAGAGACCTTGAACGGTGCGGAAGAGATACTGTCCGGCAAATGGGACGAAACCCCGGAACAGGATTTTT
>JAUVFC010000166.1 GCA_030594505.1 Desulfobacterales bacterium | reverse complement strand
CGCTCGGCCAGTTTTATGGCCATCTGCATGTACTTCTCGTCCACGATTATCAAAAGGTCTCAATCCGAGACCTTTGCAAAACGCGACATTTTTTCGTCAGGCAAGTTGAGCGAAGTGAAATCCCGTCGACGGGGGAAGGCAAAAATTTTAACCGGAGGAATACATTAGGTATTTCGAGGATTAAAATTTGAAGCCTGACGCCGCATCACGGGCACGCAGTGAAGCGTTAGCGCTCAAAATGGCAGTTGTGCAAAGGTCTCAATCCGGCTCTTTCTGCCCGTTCAGAAAATTCTTTAGTTCGGCTACAAAATCATTAACATCTTTAAATTCCCTGTAAACAGAAGCAAATCGCACATAGGCAACTGGATCCAGATCGTGCAATTTTGCCATCACACGCTCTCCTATGAAAGAACTCGGGATCTCTTTTTCCCCCATATCATGGAGTTCCCGTTCTAAATCATCAACAAACTCTTCAATGGTGTTTATGCTGACAGAACGCTTCTCGCATGCTTTTTTTATCCCTATAAAGATCTTGTTGCGATCAAAGGTCTCCCGCCTCCCATCTTTCTTGATCAACATGACCGGTATTTCATCCACCCTTTCATAGGTGGTAAACCGACGTAAGCAGCCCAGGCACTCTCTGCGACGTCTCACAGCATTGCCGTCCTTGCTCATTCTCGAATCAATAACCTTATTGTCAATATCTCCACAATAGGGGCATTTCATTCTCTGTCCCTCCTCAGTATTGATGGCTTCGTAAAAAGTCTTTGATGAGCTTATCTTGGTCAACTTTTGTCAGAGGTTCTTAGTGAAGCGAAGCGTAAAAATTGCAAACTGTTTGAGGACGTTAGTCCGAGTTTTTGCAATTTAGCGAAGCGAACTTAGAACCTCTAAAAAGTGACCAATCAAGCGAATTGAAGACTTTTTACGAAGCCATCAGTATTGATGATATCGTAAAAAATCGCCAGAAAGTTGGACTTTTTACGAAATCATCAATACTTATTTAAGGAACCTTAATCAATTTAATTCCCGCCCTATCTAACATGTCCTCTGTCATTGTATCTGCATAGCCGTCCGAATATAAGATCTCTACGATCCCGGCGTTGATGGTCATCTTGGCGCAGATAGAACATGGAAGATTCGTGCAATAAAGTGTGGCGCCTTTAATGGAGACCCCATGATACGCCGCCTGTATGATTACATTCTGCTCGGCATGAAGCCCGCGACAAAGCTCATGTCTTTCTCCGGAGGGTATCTGCATATCTTCTCTCAAACAGCCAATATCGAGACAGTGTCGCAAACCTGAAGGCGCCCCATTATAGCCGGTGGCAAGGATACGTTTATCTTTTACCAGCACCGCTCCCACGTGGCGCCGCCGACATGTAGAGCGTTTTGCCACCAGAACGGCGATCTCCATAAAATATGCTTCCCATGAGGGTCGGCTCACAAGAGCTCCCCCCCTTCCCGATATATTGGGAAGGCGTCACACAGTTCTTGCACCTTCTTTCGCACACAGGAAAAAACATCTCTGTCATTTAGATTGGTCAGTACTTTCACAATCAGCTCTGCAATGGTCTCCATTTCAGGTTCTTTCATGCCGCGTGTGGTGACAGTAGGTGTGCCTATGCGTATGCCGCTGGTAACAAACGGACTTTTTGTCTCAAATGGAATGGTGTTTTTGTTCACGGTAATCCCGGCCTTATCAAGTGTCTCTTCCGCAACTTTTCCAGTAATATCAAGTTTTGTCAGATCCAGCAACATCAAATGATTGTCAGTGCCACCGGATACCAGGTTAATACCGGCATCCGTCAATTTTTGAGCCAACACCCCGGCGTTCTTTGTCACCTGATGCTGGTAAGTCTTGAACTCAGGAGAAAGGGCCTCCTTAAATGCTACTGCCTTGGCGGCGATCACATGCATGAGAGGACCTCCCTGAATGCCGGGAAATATCTCGCTGTTGATCTTCTTGCCAAGCTCCTCTCTGGTGGACAGAATCAAGCCTCCCCTCGGTCCCCTTAGGGTTTTGTGGGTCGTCGAGGTCACAAAATCACTGTACGGCACAGGCGAAGGATGAGCCTCTGCCGCCACAAGACCTGCGATGTGGGCCATGTCAACCATTAAATAGGCCCCCACCTCTCTCGCAATTCGGCCAAATGATTCAAAATCGATAATCCGCGGATAGGCACTCGCTCCGGCTAGGATCATCTTTGGCCGGCACTCTTTTGCCAGGGATTCGACAGATCTGTAATCAATAGTGCCGGTGTCACGGTCGACTCCATAGAAGCAGCTATTAAAGAACTTGCCGGAAAAATTGACGGGACTTCCGTGGGTAAGATGCCCTCCATGCGAAAGGTCCATCCCCATAATCGTATCCCCCGGCTCCAAAAAGGAAAAATATATTGCCATATTCGCCTGGGAACCGGAATGCGGCTGGACATTGGCATAATTACAATTAAATAGCTTACACGCCCGCTCTATAGCTAATTTTTCGGCCAAATCGACGTATTCACACCCACCGTAATAGCGCTTGTCCGGATATCCTTCCGCATATTTGTTGGAAAGGACGCTCGCCTGAGTTGCCATTACTGCTGAACTTGCAATGTTCTCCGAAGCGATCAGATCCAGCTTGTTCGTCTGACGTTCAAACTCAAGCCGGATAGCTTGGGCAATCTCAGGATCAACTTTTTCAATAATATCTATCATAAGTTTAAAACATAAAAAATTACATCAGGACACAGATTCTAACCCGCAACCCGTAACCCGCAACGGATAGCCGCGTTCATCTGCGTCCAAAACAGGAATTCAAAAATCCATCTTTTCAAGACGTCCCTGGTGCCTCCCCCCTTCAAAAGGGGTCTCCAGCCAGACCTCGACCAATTTAAAGGCCAACTCCTCTCCGATAAGACGCCCGCCAAGGACTAATATATTCGAATTATTATGGCGGCGACTCATAATAACGGAAAAAAGGTCGTTTGCCAACGCGGCACGCACACCTTTAAACCGATTGGCCACCATAGACATCCCGATACCGGTGCCGCAAATAAGGATTCCCCTTTCAAATCTCCCTTCAGAGATTTCTCTTGCCACCTTGATTCCAAAATCGGTGTAATCCACAGATGCTTCACTGTCGGCGCCTGCGTCTGTTACATCAATGCCACGATCTATTAAAAACCTTTTCACAGCCTCCTTCATGGCATAGCCGGCGTGGTCGGATCCGATGATTAGTTTCATATTGTCACTGGCCTGTGGATTGTCGATTGTCGATTGTCGATTGAAAAATAATTCCGAGATCGAAACAATCATCAATCTTCAATCATCCTTCATATTTCTTAAGTATCAACGTAGCATTGGTCCCGCCAAACCCGAAAGAATTGGACATAGCGATCTTTACATCCTTTTTGCGGGCCACGTCAGGCACATAATCCAGATCACATTCAGGATCGGGATTTTCCAGATTGATGGTAGGAGGAACAACATCGTGCGTAATGGCCAAAGCCGTGAAAATTGTCTCCACACCACCGGCCCCTCCCAGCATATGCCCGGTCATCGATTTGGTAGAACTTATCGGCACCTTATAGCTGTAGTCAGCAAAGACCGCCTTTATCGCCTTGGTTTCATTGGCGTCATTTAATGGAGTGGATGTCCCGTGGGCATTGATATAATCAATATCTTCGGGCTTCAGTCCGGCATCCTTCAACCCTTCCTGCATACAGCGTATGGCCCCCTCACCATCAGGAGACGGGGCGGTCATATGATATCCGTCTCCGCTCATACCGTAACCGATGATTTCTCCGTAAATCCTGGCATCCCTTTTGAGAGCGCCTTCCAATGATTCCAAGATGAGCATGCCACCGCCTTCGGCCATAACAAAACCGTCACGGTCTTGATCGAAGGGCCTGGAGGCCTTTTTCGGGTCGTCATTCCTGGTCGAAAGCGCTTTTAAGGCGTTGAAGCCACCTACCCCAAGAGGGGTTATCACAGATTCCACTCCACCGGAAATCATCGCGTCAGCAGCTCCCCGTTTGATAATGTGATATGCGTCCCCAATGGCGTGAGAACCAGCGGCACACGCTGTTACGACCGCACTATTCGGGCCTTTTGCTCCCAGCAGTATCGATATCTGTCCGGGCGCCATATTGGCAATCAGCATAGGAATAAAAAACGGACTAATCCCCTTTGGCCCTTTTTCCAGCAAGGCAGAATGGTATTTTTCCATCGTGCTGAGGCCTCCCAGACCACACCCCGTCATCACGCCTATCCGATTCTCGGTAGAACCGTTCACTACATATCCGGAATCTTCCAATGCCATACGAGCAGCAGCAACAGCATAACATATAAACTTATCCATCCGGCGTGCCTGTTTGGCAGGCATAAAATCTCCCGGATGGAAATCCTTAACCTCTCCCGCGATCTTGGTCTCAAAATCAGTAGTATCAAATCGAGTAATCTCACTGATTCCTGATTCGCCTTTGCAAAGTGCATCCCAGTTCTCCTGGATTCCTATGCCAAGAGGCGTAACCAAACCGATACCCGTTATTACAACCCTTCGGTCCAAAAAATACCTCCTTTACAGTACCTTCTTTACAGTACCTTCTTTACGAAATTATCACCCAATAATCTTATGCCGCATCCCCTTCATATTTGATGGGTAATCAGCCACGGAGTATTGGAGT
>JAUVFC010000011.1 GCA_030594505.1 Desulfobacterales bacterium | reverse complement strand
CAGCGCTTCCCTGCCTTTCTTTCTCTCCCAGGGAACTCATAAAAAAGAACAAAAAATGATTTAAGCTCTCTGCACTTGGATATCTGCTTTTGGCTCTAACAGTGGGTATTTGTGGGTATAAGTATCGTCGGTTATGATCATCTGGACAGCCTCTTTCGTGTTCAGGTTGACGAGGATGGGGCCGATCAGATTTGCGGTCATGTCCTGAGGTCTTCCTCGGGGAATCGTTACAATAACAAACACATCCAGGTTCGACTCATCAGACCATTTCATCTCCCGGAGGACCGATTCCGGACTTACTTGATAATCAGGCTTAAAAAGGAGGGGATTAGTTATAACAACGGCCAGGCTTGGGTCGTCTAATGACTGATACCAAAAAAAGGGCGAATTTTCTTTATGCTGAAAGATCACAAACCTTTTGTTTTCCGGGAATCCGAGAAGTCCCAAAGGCATAGTGATGATCTTTTCTTCTTCTATTTCTATTTCTCCGAACTTAGTAGTTGTAATTTTCAATTCTATTATCCTTTCCTGCTGTCGATAGTGTCCAAGATCAGTCGTTGGAGTAGAGGATTACTTATTCTTGTCCGATGTCAATATATCTGCTGCATCCAAAAGGTCGAGGTCAGACGACGTGATCTGAGCAGCCAGCAAGTTTTCCCTTTTAATTCGCTCATATATTTCTTCCCTGTGCACCTCTATATGTTTAGGCGCCTTGATCCCGAGCTTGACCTGAGTCCCCTTGATATCAATAACCCTGATTACGATATCGTCGCCAATGGTTATTTGTTCCCCCAACTTCCTTGTCAGAATAAGCATAAGCACCCTCCCTGGCGCATTTAATTAAGCCTCTTAAGCTCACACTGTTTTCGAGCTGAGAATGACAGATGTGGTTCAAGACAAGGCCGCACAAGGATTTTGACCGCAGGCGTAGCAACGCTACGTTGAGGATCAAAATCCGCGGAGAACGCAGTATTGATCCACATCTGCCATTCTCAGCCGAAAACTATATATAATCAACCAAACTCAACTCCATAGCCTTGCCGGTCGCCGTCAAAGCAGCCTGATAGGC
The DNA here is from genome assembly GCA_030594505.1 of Desulfobacterales bacterium. GTDB lineage: Bacteria > Desulfobacterota > Desulfobacteria > Desulfobacterales. Next base: position 14,474 of record JAUVFC010000011.1, on the reverse strand, counting down.
CATCTCCTTTGCTTTTAATTCTACCACCGCATGAATTATGTCAGCATCTTCGAGCTTTGATATCCTTTCAGTATAAGCGAAATCGAGATCACCAATGATTTTATTTCGAATATCGAGGCGAATCTCTTTTTGTCCCGTATCGGAAATTATTGCATTTATATGATTAATGTGGCGGTCCAATCGGTCCATCTGCACTTGAATTTCGGCGACATCATCAGTCTCCAGGGCTGTCTTCAGGTCAAGCAGGGTCTTAAATATATCGTCTTCACCCCCCGAAGTAGTTGTCCAGTGCCAATCCGAGGGAGGTTGCAGGGTGGGAACCTTGTGAACGTCTGTCGTAATAACGAAAGACTCTCCATCCTCAAGTATCCCTGAGACAAAGTCCACGGTCATCCCGTCTACGGTAACCTCTCCTCCACTCGCGGGAATTACTATGGTGCCATCTTTTACTACGGTGGCAAAAGGGTCCAGGGTGCCTTTGCATTCCCAATCCAGAGTAATTGCATCGGTTCCTATCGTCCCCCCTGCCCCGCCAACTGTGAAAGTATAGGTCGCTAAGGCCTCGTTTGCCCTACAATCTGAAACGGTTGCTATGAATTCGACCGGGGCGCCTGTACCATCGGTCTTCAGGCTAAATGAATTATCTTCCACAAGGGTCCCATCAGTGAATTCTAATAGAATTCCTCCGAAATTATATACCCCTGCGCCACTATCTATGAGAACATCCCCGCTGTCGACGGGGAGATTGTCATTTTCCCAATGTATGATCGAATCATTGTCCTCAACCGTTCCCCCGGTTGTAACTGTAAATGTATAGGTTTTGTCTGTTACGCCACCGCCTCCGTTTACAGTCATTTCAGAGGTTGAAACAATGGGCACCTCAGGAGCGCCAAAAACTGCCTCTCCATCTCTTCCCGCCTCAATATTCATATTTTTCCCGATCTTTACCGAAAAGGGATTGCTGTCACCATTGTAAGTCCCGTCGATCTCAAAGGGGGCCGCGTCTGTCTTCGATCCTGCGAATATGTACCGGCCGTTGACATCGGCATTAGCCAAACCTTTCAACTTTTCCAAATATGTTTGAATGGTAGTCGCCGCAACAACCCGTTGGTCGGCTCCTATTGTATCATTAGCCATCTGAATGCACAAAACATTTGCATCAACGACAAGATCGATTACACTGCCCAAGGCGGATTCCACTGAATTCAGCCATGTTCTCGCAATGCTGATATTTCTGTGCAATTGTTCTATATTTGATCGTGCCGATCGTAGGTTGAGCACCGTGTTGAGTCCGAGAGGATCATCAGAGAGACTGTTGATCCTTTTACCGGTTGCCACCACCTCATTCGCATTTTTCAGATCTTCGGCAATAACGCCTAAGTTAGCTATAATGTTATCATAAATGCCTTTTGTTGTTACCCTCATATCCGATTCCCTCGTTGGTGTCCACCCGGAAACGGCAGACTTTGTCCCAACACTCGTTCTCCGCAATTATTTTACATCCATCAATATTGTAAGCATTTCATCAGCAACACCGATCAACTTTGCTGCGGCCACATAGGCATGCTGAAACTTAATAAGATTGGCCAGTTCTTCATCAAGGGAGACCGCTGAAATACCATTCCGCACTTCAGTCAGTTTGTAGACAATAGACTCGTTAAATTCTCTCCCTCTGGTGATACTTTCCGATTTGATCCCAATCGAACTAACCAATGTATAATAATAATCTTCCAATGTAGATGAAGCATCTTGTGATGTAGGGGCTGAACCCCGATTATATATCCATCTCTGTATGGACACCTCTTTATACTGAAGGTCGGCAATATTCAGGGCATTACTGTTATCGCCGACCGCAAGATTTCCGGTGGCGTCAATTTTCGTTGCCGCAATATTATCGGTATCATCAATCACACCATTTATCGCTATGGAATTTGCATCGTCACCCTGGAAAAAGGTGTTGATGCCGAGCGCCGCCAGGATATTGGAGCCGTCGTCTGAAAAAGCGTAAGTATAATTGGCGGAATCCGGCGTTAACGTCAAAGCATTGCCTGTGACTGAAGCTGTCAAGCCGGTCAGGCCTGCATTGGTGATTTCCCTGTTGATCTGATCCGCCAATGAAGTAATTGTCCAGTGCCAATCCGAAGAGGGCTTCAGGGTAGCATTCTTGTTCACGTCGGTCGTAATAACGAATGCGTCACCGCCGACAAGGGTACCCGAGGCAAAGTTCAGGGTCATGCCGTCTACGGTAACGGCCCCGCCGGCAACAGGGATTTCAATCGTGCCGGAATTTATGGTATTGTGCCAATCCACGGTAATCGCATCGGTTCCTATGGTCCCCCCTCCCCCGCTTACCGTAAATATATAGCTATCCAGGGCACTGTTTGCCGTACCTGAAACAGTCGCGGATAAGGGGTCCGGGTTGCCTCCGCCATCGGTATTTACGGTAAAGGTATTCCCTTCGACAAGAGTGTCTCCATCGGCAAGTGTTAATTGCATAGCCCCCTGAACGGCATAATTCCCCGCGCCATTAACATTAACAGTCCCGGTCGCCTCCCAATTGCCGGACGTGTCAAATCTTTCCCACTGTAAGGTCTGAGGATTCCCGACTCCTACAGTTGGGTTATCTGAACTCGTAACCGTAAACGTATAGACTTTGTCTGCAAAGCCGGATGCCCCTGCGATTACAGGCGTTGTGGGGCTTGAAATCCCCATATCAACGGTTACTGAATTCAAGACATCGTCAATAGTATCTGCCGTGCCATTATTATCGTTGACCCATATAGTCAGATCCTTTGCATAATCTATCTCTTGCCCGAAATCGAGTGTGTCGAGCAGCCCGGTTGCGTCAGTTACATAGGTTCCGGTAATTGCGCTGTCAAAGAAACTGAGCCCCGCGCCCTGGCTGTGTATTTTGTTGACCTCTCCAATAAATGATTTGACAAGAGCGTCTAAGTCTGCCTGAATCTTGGGGACAATTTCATCCTTTATATCTAACCACCCACCGAGCTTGCCGCCCGTAATCGCGTCGGTCAGATCAGCGCTCGAATCGCCGGAGGTTTCCAATTTTACCCTGGAGCTTTCAATACTCATTGCATTGCTTTCATCCCTTGAAACCAGCACATGTCCTCTGCCGGTTATCACGGTAACCGATCCATTCTCCTCCTCAAACCATTTGTTACCGATATATTCGGATAGTTGATTCAGCAGAACGTTGCGTCTATCTCTCAAATCATTGGCGACCTTCCCCGTTTCCAATCCTACAATCTGGTTGTTGAGGTCGGCAATGGAAGCCGTGATACTATTTATCTTTTCCACTCCACTGATAATCAATTGATTCAGCTCTGCGACAAACTGCCCCAAATCTGTATCAATGTTTTTAAAAGCCTCGTCTAACAGCATACTCTTTTCGTAAAGCACGGTCCGTTCCGGGTCTCCTGAAGGATTGTTTGAAAGATCGTGCCAGGCATTCCAGAATTCTGCCAGGTGCGCGCTCAATCCATTTTCCGAGGTCTCGCTGAATATCGCTTCAAGGATTGCCATGTAATTTTCCGCCACTTCAAGCGAGGTCGAGTCTGACTTGCGGTCGGCTATCCTTGCTTCTATAAATTTATCGGCGATTCTTGTAACACCGGCGATTTCAACGCCACTTCCTAATAATAGACCACCATAGGTAATTGCATCTTTGGCCTGCAGTTCGACCCTTTGTCTTGAGTACCCTTCTGTATCGACATTGGCTATATTATGACTGACAACATCAATAGCATACCGCTGACTTAAAAGCGCATCTTTTGCTATATTTAATAAAGCGCTTATTCCTGACACTGTTATGCCTCCCTGTGGAGCAGTATATTGCCCTGGGATCTTCCATCCAAACAACATTCGCGGTTGTATGTCGCTTGTGATCTCCCTGCCTCTGTAATAATCGAAATTATTTCGTCAAGGACTCCGATAGAGTCTTCAATAATAAGCGTATTTTCGCTGCCGCGCGTTTTAATTTCCGCTTTTAATCCCATAATGGTGTGATATAGATTTTTAAATCGTTCCTGATAATCAGGTGGAATGTAAGGACTTATTTGAGAAAGCCGGAAATCTTTTCCGTCCGTATGGAATTCGGGAACAATATCACGGACACGTTCAAGCAGCGTCTTGCGAATCGCGTGTATCTCTGAAACAATGTTATGTTTTTCTTTGGAAATATTCCACAGTTTGTCCATATCGACGTCTATGAGACACTTGCGCTCCCTTTTCAGGCACTCCACAATCTCCTTATATAATAAGACTTTTTTCTGTAAATCCTTTTCAATCATATCTAACTTTATTTCCATAACCGCCTCACCGCCTTTTAGTACTATTCGGACAAAGGACTTGTTTCCTGAAGAAATCATCGGCCCATACTATATTGCCGGAGTTGTTTGAACAACATTTCACCCATTCCCAACCCCCTGTCATTTGCAATCTTCTCTGCAATCTTTTGGTCCATCATGGACCGGTATATATCACTTGCATGGCTTGAGTCCAAAAAGCCTGTTTTAGGAATACTTTTTCTCATTTCTTTTAACATGTTAGTAATAAAGATCGCCTCAAAGTCCCTACAAGCCTTTTTAAGCCTTCTTCCGTCGAAAGTGTTAACATTGTTTGGCGTACCGGCTGCTGCTGATGTTGGTATTTCCGTTGGCATATCCTTTCCCTATCTACTTTAGGTTATATAATCTCTAACACTGCCTGTAACGCGCCGGCGGCCTTTATCGACTGAAAGATGGTAATAAGGTCTCTCGGGGTTACCCCAATGGCATTGAGCGCACGCACCAGATCCCCAATGGTGGTTCCTGCGGGAAGCATCATTAAGGTCTTCTTTTTTTCCTCCTCTACAACTACCATTGATTCGGGTATAATTATTGTCTGCCCTCCGGGCGCCGTAATCACACCGCCGTTTTCAATATCCGTCACCACTGTTTCGGCCCCTTCAGGGGGAGCAGGCGCAAATGGGGCCGGTTGATAGACACTGGCACTTTCTTTAATCATGATATTTAGATTGCCATGAGCCACAGCCACAGTTGAGATTTTGACATTCTCACCGATTACAACCGTACCGGTCTTTTCGTTGAGAATAACCTTGGCAATGGCATCCGGCGTTACCTCCAGATTCTCAATCATTGAGATCATCCGAATGAGATTCTTTTTAAAGAGAGCGGGGATTGTCAATTCCAATGTTCCTGAATCCACGGGAACAGCAAGTTCACTTTTAAATTTTCTGTTAATCGTCTCAGTCATTCGCACGGCAGTTGTAAAATCCGGATTATTCAAGGTAATCGTCAACTCATTTTTATCGTGAATATTAGTGGGAATCTCTCTTTCGATTGTAGCCCCATGCGAAATTCTTGCTGCAGTAGGATGGTTTTTTGTCACCCCTCCCCCGGCGGCTCCGCCGACGGAAAAACCGCCCACGCATAGCGGTCCCTGTGCCAGGGCATATACCTTTCCGTTTACACCACGCAACGGTGTAAGAATGAGCGTCCCCCCCACAAGACTTTTGGCATCACCTATTGACGAGATAACCACATCAATTTTGTTTCCTATCCTTGCGAATGGGGGCATCTTGGCGGTTACAATAACCGCTGCCACATTTTTCACCATTACGCTATTCTTGTCTATGTGGATACCCATCTGTTCCATCATATTGACAAGTGACTGAACAGTAAAACCGGTGCCGACCTTATCACCAGTCCCTTGTAATCCAACCACCAGACCGTATCCTAAGAGTTGATTGTTTCGTATCCCCTTGATCTTTGATATATCCTTTATCCGGACCCCATATGCCGACACAGCTATTGTCAGGCACAAACTGACGGCGAGCGCAATTATTTTTAATTGTTTCCTTAGCCTGTCCATAATTCCCCCATTAAGATCGTGTTGTGCATAACTCATAAACAGTTTCTGTCCGGAAATGGCAGATTTTGTCCCAAGACAAGGCCGCACAAAGGTTTCTGCCGGGTATTGGGGCAAAAGATGCCGTTTCCGGGCTAAAACGGCCATATATAATCCAGTGCGCGCGCAAGCCAGCCCGGCCTCTGTCTCTCCGCAATAACCCCCTTTCCGGAGTATTCGATTCGGGCGTCGGCTATGTATGTTGATGATATTTCATTGCCCGGAGAAATATCTTCTGGTCGAATAATCCCGGAAATCGTTATATATTGCGTTTCATTGTTTACCTTTATCTCTCTTTTCCCCTTGATATAAAGGTTCCCATTCGGAAAGAGGCGAATCACCCGCGCCGTAACATATGCTGTTACTTCTCCATCCCGGGTAATCTTCCCTTGTCCCTCAAACTTCGGGCTGAAATTGGCATTAAACAGACTGGTTCTGTCAAGTCTTGAGTTCTTTGCTTCCAAACCTTTCATGTATCCTAAAAGGTCGGTAATGCCGGCCTCAATACTCGATCTTCTACTCGTATTGGTCGTTGCGTTCAACTTGCCGCTCGGACTCTCAGAGATTCGGACGGTAACAATATCATCCAGACGCCGCGCCCTCATATCGGTAAAGAGTCTCGCATTATGTTCAACCCAAAGTGATCCTGCCTCGGGTTTCGCTTCTTTGTGAGGTTCATCGGGGTAGTATCTATGTTGAGAAAGTTTTTTTGCCTTTTCTATTGCAACCTCCCCCGGCGTCTTTTCAATCAAAAAAGCGCAGCCTGATGTCAATATCAATGATAACGCTGTAATAATAAACGATTTTATTTGTCTTGACTTCATAGTGGCCCCACAATCCTATTTTTTTAAAATCGCACCCTCACTGTTGATGCATCAATAATCTGTGCCGAAATGATCTTTTTTGACATGGAGTTTTTCACCCTGATTATATCTCCGGAGCATCCCTTCTCCAGGGTTTTGCCAATTGCCGTCACCCTGAACGCTCCTGACTCCGCCACAATGACGACCTGATCCCCCTTGTTGACCACAGGAACATTTTCAAACATATTCTCCCTCAGATACTCACCGGATCTGACAGAATGTTTAAGCCTTTTCCCTATGACCTCTTTCGCATCCGAGACAATGTTTAACGGGAGCCTGGATATATCTTTACGGATTATTTTTATATCATTTTCAGACGCAACTTCATCTCTTTTTAACGTACGTACGGCACAAGGCACTCCCTTGAACAGGTTAACCCATCCTGAAAGCGTCACGCGCTGTGCGCTCCTGGCGTCTACATACACGAAGGAAGTCACGCTTATGCGTCCCAACATCTTTCTGTCGCCATTGTCCGCGATTTTCAATGTGACGGCGCCTTCAGGAACAGATCGATTCCCTGTCACCTTAAAATTGCTTATGCTGAAGTCAGCATTATCCCCAATATGATCTGATACATATCTGTAAAATAAATCTTTGTATCGCTCTCTGGAAACTATTTGGCCCCTTCTTGTAACCTCTACTGTTTCAGGAACTGTTATGGTTGCGTCAGCAGGCCAAAATCGTTTTGAACGGAGTATCGTTGATATCCTTTCCCCTTTAAGCGCCCTGGTACTACCAGGCCTTGGAGAACTCCCCAGGCAAATAGAACCGATACCTTGCGTAATGGTTCTCTCGCCTTTTATGCGGGCAATATCATCGAGATATATCTTCTCCCCCCTGACTGAAACTTTTGACTTGACAACTATGTTGAGTCCGGTATGCGCGACAGCCTCTGAAAGCCCATAACTCATCAGGAAGACAAAAACCGCCGCAACCATGATCCTAATACCCTTTTTCATAACCGCTACCTCTTAAGATTATTTGCCATCTGAAGCATATTGTCCGCGGCCTGAATCGCCTTGGAATTGACCTCGTACGCACGCTGCCCGACAATCATGGCAACCATTTCCTCGACCACGTTGACATTCGACATTTCCAGGAATCCCTGGGCAATCGTGCCGAATCCTTCCGTCCCCGGCATACCTTCTATAGATTCCCCGGATGCATCAGTGGGGCGATACAAATTCCGCCCCATGCAATAGAGGCCTGCGGGATTGACAAATGAATACAACGTAATATCCGCGGAAGCCAGTTCAACGTTGTCCGGACCAAAGGCAACAAGATGTCCGCCGGAATCAACAGAAATCGATATAGACTCCGGTGGAATATTTATTTCCGGCTGCAGTCGATCGCCGTCCGGCGTGCAAATATAGCCTTCGCTGTCGAGCTTGAAGTTCCCTGAGCGGACATACACCTCTTCCTCAGCGTTTATTACCTTGAAAAAGCCTTTCCCCTCAATCGCCCAGTCGAGTTCATTCTGGGTCTCATTGTAATCACCCTGAGAAAATAGTTTTTGAATGCCTACAGTCTTTGTCCCCATGCCGATTTGAATTCCGGTCGGTATCTGATTCCCGGCCGCGGTTGTAGCCCCTGCGATCCTGAGCGTTTGATACATAAGATCCTGAAAGTCGGCGCGACTTTTTTTGTATCCGTGCGTGTTGACATTGGCAAGGTTATTGGTAATCGTATCAATGTTTATCTGCTGCGCAGCCATACCCGATGCTGCCGTCCATAATCCCCTCATCATAATTTAGCGCCTCCTTGCTATTATAATTTGCCTACTTCGTTAATCAATTTGGAATTGGCTTCATCAAACGTTTGGATAACCTTGGTGTAAGACTCATAGGCCCGAAGCGCCTTGATCATTCTGGTCATCTCTTCAACCGGATTGACATTTGACGTTTCAATATATCCCTGTTGCACTGAGATCGGGTCATGATCTATAATACTCCCTTCGCCGTTTGGGTCATCATATACGTATAAAGAATCTCCTTCTTTTTTCAAAAACCCGGGACGTGTAAAATCGACCACGGACAGGGTATCCGCATGCCTCCCATCCGCTATAACATCACCTGAAGCAGTGATGACTATTTCAGCCCCTTTAATCCGGATCGGACCGTTATTGCTCAACACACTATCACCGCTGTGTGTTACCAACATCCCCCCGGCATCCAACAAGAAACTTCCGTTTCTGGTGTACCGAATTCCACGGTCGGTTTGAATCTTAAAAAATCCCTTTTCACCCAGTGCAACATCAAGTTTGTTGCCGGTATAATTCAAACTTCCCGGTCTCATATCGGTCGAGAGTCTCTCCTTTAATACCTCGTCAAACGTTAACGTATCCTTTTTAAAGCCTGCTGTATCTGCGTTGGCCAGGTTGTTGGTGATTATCTCCATGTGTTGTTCTGCAAAGAACCCGCCTTTAATAGCCTCATAAATACCTGATACCAAAGTTTTGTTCCTCCTTTTGATGATTTTGCAACAAGTCATCAATTCGATTTTGTTACATGTCAATGCAATGGCGGTGCCAAAACGTGACCTGGAGAGGCTGTCGAACAATGCGAAATTTTGGTCGATCTCAAGAAACGTGAAAATTCCAACCAAAGCAATAGATTAGACATCAAAAAAGTGAATCGTTTTCCCAATGACAGACTTTAAATGCATTATATGCATAGAGAACAAAATCAGGAAAAAAATTGCAGGTAGGCATTTTTTTCCCCTTCGACAGGGAGTGCCGGGTTACGAGTTGCGGGTTAGAAAGGGGAAAAACCGTAACTCGCAATCTGGCACGGACATTGCTGCTTGCATGAATCGTAATATCCTATCGAATTCGTGGGAGCATCAGGAGGGACAACTAATGTCAATATCGAGTATCTATAGTGGGATGAGCGGGATGCAGACTATGGCGGGCGCCATGGCTGTCGTAGGGGGCAATATTGCCAATGTTGAGACAATCGGGTATCGGGGAAGCCGCGCAAACTTTCAAGAAATACTATCCAATAGCGGGTATGCCAGAACCCCGGCGCAATCGCAATCAGGATACGGAAGCAGCATCGGTTCAATTAGTAACGATTTCTCTGCCGGAGATATCGAAACAACCTCTTCCCCTCTCGACCTTGCTATCTCGGGAAAAGGATTCTTTGTAGTAAAACAGGGCGCCTATGATAATGCGGGAAATTTTGTTGTCGGTACTGACAATGATACATACTATACGCGGGCATTTCATTTCAACATCATCAAAGACGGATACCTGGCAAATGCAAACGGATGTGTGGCACAGGGCTGGGCGTATGTTGATGACCAGTTTCCCTCGTCTGATCCGATAGATATACGGTTTGATCTGGAAAGAGATACATACTCTACCGAACAGGTTACATCACAAATGAAAATTATTTCAAATCTTAATCATGATGCAATGGATAAATCGCCGGGCGTGAACGGGCTCTCGGGAAATTGGGATGCCACAAATATCGAGCCCATGCCGGAGACAGCCTATGACCTGAAGACACCTCAAAAAATTTATGACTCCGAAGGGATTAAAGATATAGATGTCTATTATGATAAGGCCGCCGGCGTCAATACATGGGAATACCTTATTACATATAAACCGGATTCTACTGCCAACCCGAACGATGGACTGTTGGCCAGAGGAGAGATCGTATTTAACGAATCAGGATATATCGCCGGTATGACCATGGATCGATATTCCGGAGGCGGCTGGGCGCCGCAATCAGCAAGTAATAATACCGTAAACGGCCACTTTACGTTCTCCACACCCCTTGGAGACGGGGATGTAGAGTTTGATGTCGGCACAGCATATGTCGACGGAAGCTGGGTCAATGATCCTTTTGCCACCACGCAATTTTCTCTTAACTCTTATGCCATATCTCAAAACTCAAATGGATTCGATCCTGCCAGCAGTCTTACATCGATCTCCATAGATACGAAAGGAGTGATCACCGGCGCCTATTCGGACGGACATCAAACACAATTATACCGCCTTGCCCTTGGGACATTTCAAAACCAGTTTGGCCTTTCGCCCGTAGGCAAATCCCTTTTTATGGCGACCGATGCGTCAGGGGATCCAAATTACTTTACAGCAGGAGGAAGAACGGACGAATACAGCAATGTGGCAAAAATCATCTCAAATGCCGTAGAAAGATCGAACGTTAAAATTGCCAATGAATTTAGCAACATGATCATGATTCAGAGAGGATTTCAGGCATCCTCCAAAGGGGTTGCCGCAGCAGATCAGATGCTTCAGACAGCGATTGGTATGATGAGATAAGGAAAAAGGCAAATTAAGAACCGGTTTTTCTTCTATCTCTTTGGAAACGTCGATCCTTCTTCCCGGAAAGAGTAACCAAAACTCCATCTCTTACGCTTTTGCGACGATCCCTTTTATTCTTTCGACGCTCCCTGCCCCCCCCCTTCTTTTTCTTGCCGGCAGGTGTATTAGGATGCTCTTCCGATGGATCCGGTTTGATGGCTGATGTCCCGCCAATTACAATATCCATGACCACACCTCCTTTAATCTGCCCTTCTAATCGGCGCTGTTACGAAATTTCTTAACCTTTAGCACAAAAACAGCAAAAATTCACTGATGGGTCATGGATAATACGATAATTGGAGAATAGCAGATATTAAGGTTCTGACCCCTGATTTGCGACAGAAGGGAAAAGGGACAAATTAGTATGTGGAAGAAAGAGCGAAGAGGTGAATTGCGACATGAAATCCGCATTTATGTTCATTTCGAGGTAGGTTATTTTGTCTCTGATCCTGTATAGTTCCTTGCGCTTACGGTTAGAGAGAAGAACCGCCACCGCCCCTTTTCCTGAGGCGTTTCCAAGCGGTTTGTATCTCTTGAGGGGGATGTCCGGGAGCATTCCGATGGCAATAGCTTTTTGGGGTTCTATGTAATTTCCAAAGGTCCCTGCTACAAAAAATTTTTTGATCTCTTCAAAAGTAATGCCCACGTTCTGTGTAATAACACTTAAGATAGTAAACATCGCTCCCTTGGAGCGCATCAGGTTCTTGATGTCCGCCTCTGTAATCAATATGTCTTCTCCGTGAGCCGATTCCCCGGCAAATACGACCACATACCCTTTACCGTGAGGAGTATCTACTATTCGTGACGGGTCTTTTTTAACTGCCAGTTCCCCTCTTGAATCAACCAGCCCCGCGAGAAACATCTCCGCCAAAAGATGAATCACTCCGGAACCGCATATACCCAGAGGTTTCCCATCCTCTATGGTTCTGTATGAGAGTCCCGGGCCTTTCCTGTTGATGGTCACATGTTCAATAGCGCCTTTTTGCGCCCTTATTCCACATGTAAGGACTCCTCCCTCCAGCGCCGGTCCCGCTGCGCCCGCACACGCGATCATCCACTCAGAGTTTCCGAGAACCACTTCAGCGTTGGTGCCCACATCTACGAATAAAGAGACTTTTTTACTTCGGTGCATGCCGGACACAAGGATGCCACCAAGGATATCTCCCCCAACATAGCTTCCCAAGTTCGGAAGGACATATATTCTGCCACGCGGGTGAATCGATATCCCGAGTTCCACGGCAGGGATCATATCGGGTGTGTTGACCACAGGGATATAGGGGGCCTTGCAAAGATGGGATGGATCGAGCCCCAAAAAGAGGTGGGCCATGGTGGTGTTTCCGGAAACAGACACGGCGTAGATGTCTTCCGTGTGAATTGAATGTTTTTCGCAAATTTTCTTAATGCTCTTATTAAAGCATTCTATGACCATGCGTTGCAGGACTTGCAGCCCCTCCGCTGCTGAAGCGAACTGAATACGGGTGAGAATATCTTCTCCGTATTTAATCTGCGGGTTTTCTACAGTGCGCGTATCGACTACACTGCACTCCGACAAATCAACCAGGTAAAATACGATTCCCGTGCTCCCCAGGTCCACGGCAACACCATAGCAGGAGGGATTATCGTATCGATCATCGATTGTAATTAGTTCCCAGCGGTTATCAACGTTTAGAATAACCGCGCGGATACGATAATTCGCTTTTCTCAGAAGCGTGGGAAGCTCGCGGCAAATTGGAAGCGGAATATCAACATCATTCAAACCGGACACAGCAAGAAGGCCTTCTCTTAATCTCCGTTCATCCGAACGATTATCAGATGTGCTTGGCCGAGGAAGTTCAAGGAGATAGCTACGGGCAATGGGGTCACCGTAGTATTTTGGATTTAGGTTGCGCATCAAACTACACATTTTTCTTTCAAGCTTAAAATACGAGCAACAGATCTGACACTCCGTTCTTTTCCTTCGGACGAACTCCTGATATCCGCGAGGACCTGTTCATAAGCCGACTCCATCTTGGAAAGGGTGTGGCATAACAAAATGATATCGATATCCGCCTCCAATATCTGTCTCGTAATAGTCACGATATCGTAATATTTTGCGATCGCTCCCATATCGAGGTCGTCTGTCAGAATAACTTCTTGAAAGCCCATCTCTCCCCGAAGCAGATCACTTGCCACCTTTTTGGAAAGGCTTGCAGGCCATTCCGGATCTATGGAGGTATAAACCACGTGAGAAAGCATTACAGAGCGCACACCTGCCGCTATGGCAACCCGAAACGGCGCTAAATCAAACGTATCCAACTCATCACGTCCCTTGTCAAGGTACGGAAGGTCAAGGTGTGAATCAAGGGTGGTGTGACCGATCCCCGGAAAATGCTTGGCACAAGCCGCGATCTTGTTCTTCTGGAGATGCCGGATCACTACGGCCCCCAAATGTCCTACCCGACCGGGGTCGTTGGAGAAGACCCGATCTTTCATGATAGAATCAAACCCAACAGGCGCCACATCCACAACAGGAGCAAAATCCATATTAATACCTGCTTCCCTAAGCTCTCCGGCGGTTATCTCGGCAAAGTCAATCGCCCCTTGATCCGAGTTTTCCTTTCCTATGGCAGGGTTTCCGGGGAAAGTGGCAAAAGGCGGTTTTAAGCGTGCCACCACCCCTCCTTCCTGGTCAATAGATATTAAAAGAGGCGGGTGATCGATCTCGCGCGCATAGTTTTGAATGGATTGACAAAGATCAGCAAGCTGTTCAGGGGATTCAATATTGCGTGAAAACAGAATAACTCCGCCTACACGGATAGTACCGATGAGATGCCTGAGGTTGTCGTTAAATGTTGTCCCTTCAAACCCCACCATCAGACGCTGGCCGGCCAATTGTTCGTCAGTCAAGGTTTTGATCAATTTATTCATAACTATTTTCGTAACTACTCAGGTTGTTAGGTTCACGGTTCAAAGGTTCACCGTTCAGGGTTACCTTTCTTTCGTTAACCTTCACTAACCTTGAACCCCGAACCTTGAACCTCTGAACCGTGAACCCGGAACCGTGAACCTGACAAACCTGAGTAGTTACCTGTTTTCAAGAACAATTATGATGTTGAACACTTTTTAAGAAATCATCAATATTATTATGGACAATATCTTCCAGGATGACAACCGTCAATAAAAAATAAAGAATTCGGAGCTTTTATGAAAAGCATTTTGGATGAGGGTTGAATTTGGGAATATTAAAGATGAATGCTAACGACTTCCTGTTCAGGCATAAATGTCAATCATGACACCTTTTTTAAAAAAATGTCTTCCTTTTTGATTTTGACTTTGCTTGTCTTGCACAGTTTTATTAGTTTCCATTAATCTATTCT
>JAUVFC010000210.1 GCA_030594505.1 Desulfobacterales bacterium | reverse complement strand
CCGCTGGTTCACCTTAGCTACAGCTAAGTAACTCAAAGCTGATAGCTCAAAGCTCTTGGCTCAAAGGAGAAAACCCAAAAAAGCTCCATGATTTGGGGAGAATATACCCTTATCCTTTTGAAATGTCCAGGAATTTTGAATCCTTGATTCACAAATTCCAGATGACTGAAGACAGAGGACAGAAGACAGAAGACGGATGGCAGAATACAGATGACAGAAGGAATGGGACGGCAGCACACTATTTGTTGATGCAGCGTGCGCACCACTGACTGAGCCTCTTCTTCATAATCCGGGTTAGGTAAAATTTAATTATTAATAGCAATGATCATACCCCAAAAAGGTGCTTTTAAAGAAAGGCGGGCAACCTACTGTAATTCCAGTCGAATTATCAGCTATGAAATCAATCCGGCTTTTCTTACTGTAACGAAACGTTACAAGTCGCGGGAAAATGAGGGGGAGAAAGTGTGTAGAAGTTACACGATTGAGGTTCAAGGTTCAAAGCTGAAAGCAGGTTTCAGAGGCCAGGTGTTGGGGGTGGAAGTCCATTTCCTTGTTCGTTACAATCTTATAATATAGTTTACCTATATTATATATAAGGACAAACTATATTATATAACCAATATATCGCTAATCCTATCCGTTTTTTTGCCTGCCAGGCCTTGCGGCTTCTTTCAGAAGACTGATCTCACGTGCCGTCAATTTGCGAAAGCTCCCTACCTTTAAATCTCCCAACTTGAGTGGACCATAACCGATTCGCTTCAGCTTTAGTACTGGATGGCCCACCGCCTTGCACATCCTCCTGATCTGACGGTTTCTCCCTTCGTGAATGGCGATTTCGAGCCATGTGTGTTCTTTTGTTGTGCCGACTTTTTTTACTCTGGCAGGCGCTGTTTTTTTTCCGTCTAAGACTATCCCTTCACGAAGACGTTTAAAAACAGAATAATCAGGACGTCCCTTTATCTTTACCTTGTAGACCTTTTCAACACCGTAGCGGGGGTGCTGGAGATGTTGGGCCAATGATCCGTCATTGGTAAGGAGAAGAAGACCCTCGGTGTCATAATCGAGTCTTCCTATGGGGAAAAGACGTTTTTTCAGACGCGCCACAAGGCCTGTAACCGTCGGTCTTCCCTGAGGGTCCCTTGCGGTGGTAACTACTCCCTTTGGTTTGTTGAGGATCAGTGTAATCTTTGATTCAAGGCAACGGACAGGACGACCATCCACCCGGATATCATCCTTTCCGAATGCGACCGGGAAACCGGGTTCCTTAATCACTTTCCCATTGACCGTAACACGTCCATGGCGGACAAGGTCTTCGGACTTTCTGCGGGATGCAATGCCCGCGCGCGCTAAGACGACCTGGATCCGCTCGGCCACGACTCTTCCAATTGCTCCATCTCCTCTAAGGTGGGAAGGGAACTAAGGTCCTTTAATCCAAAGACCTCCAGAAATCGCCTGGTAGTCCCGTACAACATGGGACGGCCCGGGAGATCCTTGCGTCCCAGTACTCGAATCAGGTCCCGCTCCAGAAGTGTCTTGAAAATCCCCCCGCTGTCCACCCCTCGCAGGTGTTCCACATCTGTCCTCAATACCGGCTGTTTATAGGCAATGATCGCAAGGGTCTCAAGGGCCGCGCGACTCAATTTAGCCGGACTCGACTGTTTTAGCTTCGTAACCCAGTCTCTGTATTCAGGCCGGGTACGAAATTGGTATCCCCCTGCCACTTCTTTCAGGACAAATCCGCGTTTTTCCGCTTCGTACTCGGCTACCAACTGCTTCAAAATGTCCTTGATCTGTTGGAGAGAAACATCCCCCAGTACTGCTTCAAGCTGTTTAATACTGAGCGGTTCATCCACCACAAAGATGAGGCTTTCTATAATCGGTTTAAGATTGTTCGACATAAATCCTTATAATCCCGGAGATATGTTGCATTACACGGATCAACCGGAGTTTCATCATCTCCAGAACAGCTAAAAAAGTAACAATCAACATCTGCCTGGAATATTGCCGTGCAAAGAGTTCCTGAAACGTGATGTTCTTTTTTTCCTCAAGAATCTCCAAAAGTTCTGATATCCTCTGCTTTACAGAAATGGCGTCCTTCGTTATATCAACAAAATGTTCTTTTGAAGCATCTTTCAGTATACGCTGAAACGCGTCGATCAATTCAAAAAGCCCCACCGGCCTCAACGGCGCGAATGTTCCATCGGCCTCTATCGCATCGTCTTTTGCATCCCGAACAAAGGTGTCCCTGTCCAACAAGGACATCTGTGACAGTTTTTCAGCAGCGCTTTTCAATCGTAAATATTCCACGAGCGGCTGCATGATCTCCATTCGGGGGTCTTCTATATCCTCATCGTCCTCGCTGTCTTGCGCGGCGGGAATCAGCATTCGAGATTTTATCTGCATCAGAGTCGCTGCCATTACCAAAAAATCCCCGGATACATCAAGAGAGAGTTCTCTCATCAGCTCCAGGCAACCTAAATATTGCTCGGTAATCACGGCAATGGGAATATCGTAAATGTCAATATCATTCTTTTTAACCAGGTGTACGAGAAGATCCATAGGACCTTCGAAAATATCCCCCAATTGCACGTTATAAGAAGTTTGCTCCATCATATCTTCATTGCGGACCGCACCTCTTCCATGGTCTGCTGCGCCACTGCGACAGCCTTTGCGGTCCCCTCCCGTATAATCTCGCCAACCTCTTCCGGATGGTTCTCGTAATAGTCGCGTTTTTCCCGAATCGGAGCAAGAAACTTTATCAGATTGTCCGCCATGATCCTTTTGCATTCCACGCACCCGATCCCTTCGATACGGCATTCACGATCAACCTTTTCTATAATCCGTTTGTCGGAAAAAAGCTTGTGAAAACTGAAAACATTACAGACGTCCGGATCGCCCGGATCTTTGCGCCGGGCACGCTGGGGATCGGTAACCATCCGGCTGACTTTGGAACGAACATCTTCGGGCTTTTCCGAGATATGGATTGTATTGTTATAGCTCTTGCTCATTTTACGCCCGTCAATCCCGAGTAGCTTCGGGACCTCGGTAAGTATCGGCTCGGGGATCGGGAAGACCTCTCCGTAAAAGTGGTTAAACCTTCGCGCGATCTCCCTTGTCAACTCCACGTGTGGAAGCTGGTCTACCCCCACAGGGACAGCATTTGCCTTATACATAATGATGTCCGCGGCCTGCAGAACCGGATACCCAAGAAAGCCGTATGTTGATAAATCCTTGTTAGCTACCTGCTCCTTTTGCTCCTTGTAAGTCGGGTTTCTTTCCAGCCATGGAAGCGGGGTTATTGTGGAAAGCAGAACAAAAAGTTCGGCATGTTCCTGCAAATGCGATTGAATAAACAGGGTAGATCGCTCAGGAGACAAGCCAACACTCAGCCAGTCAATAATCATTTCATGGATATAGTCCTTTAAATTATCGGTATTGGCATAGTCGCTTGCCAGGGCGTGCCAGTCCGCCACAAAGAAAAAACAGTCACAATCGTCCTGCAACCTTTTCCAGTTTGCCAATGCTCCCAGAAGATTTCCAATATGAAGTCTGCCCGTAGGACGCATGCCGCTCAAGATTCTCTTCTTTGCCATTCAGTATTCTCTCCGTTTCTGTCCTCTGTCATCTGTCATCTGTCATCTGTCCTCTGTCTTCCGTCCTCTGTCTTCTG
>JAUVFC010000058.1 GCA_030594505.1 Desulfobacterales bacterium | reverse complement strand
CTTGAACATTTTATTTGTATCCGATGTTTAGATTGCCGAGGTAATTGGCGGGGCGGAAAGGGTTCTTTTTGAGCAGAGCGCCATTTTACAGAACAGGGGGCATGATGTTCATATCCTGACCCGTAAATTGCCGGCTCATAAATCAGATCATCAGATTATTCAAGGTGTTACTGAGTGGAGATACGATGTTGATCAGAGCAATGTTTGTTCTTTTATTATATCCACTTTATTGAACTCCAAAAGGCTTTTTGAATCACTTCAGAATCAATATTCCTTTTGCTTTATAAATTTTCACCAGCCTTTTTCCGGCCTTGGAGTAATCCGTTCTCCTGCTTGTAAGAAAGTAGGAAAAATTTATACCTGCCATTCCCTTTCTTTTGAAGAGTATCAATCGAGAAATCCGCGGCCGAAGAGCATCACAAGAAGAATTATATATTTTTTAAATATTCAGGCGCGAAGATTTATAGAAAGAAAAGTTGTAGGTGAATCGGATAGAATTGTTGTTCTCAGCCGGTTTACCAGGGAGCGATTACAGCGTGTCTATAAAATCCCTGCTGAAAAGATTACAATTATTCCCGGAGGAGTTGATCTTGAGCGATTTTATCCGGCCTCCGATAGAACGAAAATAAGGCAGCGCTTGAATGTCCCTCAAAAAAAAATGATAATATTTACAGTAAGGAATCTGGTAGCCAGGATGGGACTGAAAAATCTGATATATGCTGTCGGGGACGTGGTTAAAACAGCGCCCGATATTTATCTTGTTTTGGGTGGAGAGGGGCCTCTAAAGAATGATCTTATTTCATTGGCACAAGAACTGGGGATACAAGATCACGTAAAATTTGTTGGCTTTGTCCCGGAAGTAGAACTTCCTGATTATTATCGCATGGCCGATATTTTTGTTCTTCCTACTATGGAATTAGAGGGGTTTGGCCTGGTTACTTTGGAAGCGCTGGCTTCGGGTGTCCCTGTATTGGGAACGCCGGTAGGCGGGACAGCCGAGATTTTAGGCAGGTTTGATTGCAAATATCTCTTTAAAGATACCAGGCCGGAATCTATGGCATCACTAATGATTGAGACCTGCCGGCAATTTCAAAATAACCCCCGGCTCCGGCAGGATGTTTCTTTTCAATGCAGGTTGTTTGCGGAAAAGAATTATTCCTGGGATAAGAACATTGATTTACTGGAGGAGCTATTTGAATCTTAGCGCATTCCAAAATTCCCCTCTTGAGAGGGGTGGACGCGAAGCGGTATAGTTATGTGTGGTATTTGTGGGAAATTGAGTATAGATGGCGGGCCGGTTGATGAGGGATTGCTCCGCAATATGTCATCCGTTCTCTCGCACCGGGGGCCGGATAATGAGGGTGTTTATCTGTCTCACAAGGGAGATTTGAGCATAGGTTTAGGACATAGAAGACTCAGTATCATCGATTTATCCGAGGCTGGCCGGCAGCCGATGTCCAATGAAAACAAGACCGTCTGGATGGTGTTTAACGGAGAAATTTATAATTTCCAGCCGTTGAGAGAGGAACTCGAAAGTAAAGGGCACCGCTTCAGTTCCCAAACGGATTGTGAGGTTGTTATCCACCTTTACGAAGAGGAGGGGATTGAGGGTGTAAAAAGGCTTATCGGTATGTTTGCTTTCGCGATATGGGATGAAGAATCTCAAGTACTTTTTCTATGCAGGGATCGCCTGGGCATTAAACCTCTTGTCTATTATCGGGATAAAGGCGCCTTTGTTTTTGCTTCTGAGATAAAGGCAATACTCCGGGATTCTGATGCAAGAAAGGAAATTGATTGGGATGCTCTGGATCTTTATCTGACGTTCAATTATATCCCGGCGCCTTATACGATATTCAGGCATATAAAAAAGATCAGACCGGGACACATTCTTGTTTTTCAAAAAGGAGAAATACGAGAGGAAAAATACTGGGATATCAGACATAGCAATGAAGAAAGAGAATTCGAAAAGGATTTTTGTGATCAAAAGAATGAATTGTTCAATGTCTTGGAAGATGCGGTCAGGATGCGGATGATTGCGGATGTCCCTGTGGGCGCTTTTTTGAGCGGCGGGATTGACTCAAGTATTGTCGTGGGACTTATGGCCAGAAATACCAGCCGGCCGGTGAAGACCTATTCGATCGGTTACAAAGATATGCCGATGTTTGATGAGACCGAATATGCCAGGGAAGTGGCCGCCATGAACAATACGGAACATTATGAGTTTAAACTTGGCCCTGAGGATATCATTGATTCGATTCCCGGAGTCCTGGACTCGTTTGACGAGCCTTTTGCCGACTCTTCGGCAGTTCCCACCTTTGTCGTGTCCAGGGAAACGGGCAATGATGTCAAGGTTGCCCTCTCGGGTGACGGCGGAGACGAGCTGTTTGCGGGGTACAGGATGTATACCGGTGAACAGTGGTATTCAATGTATGATTTGATCCCTTTGGTAATCAGGGGAGGGGTCATAGAGCCGTTTTTTCGTAAGATTCCCGATTCAAGAGACAAGAAGATTCTTGAGAATATAAGGAGGGTAAAGAAATTTCTCAGGGGGGCAAAAGGAACCTTTGAAGAGCGATTTTTTGCCTGGAATGAAATCTTTGCCAGGGAATTGAGGGGGAGTATTTTTTCAAAACCCCATGGATTGGACCATGGTCTCGGGAAAAGACGTCTGACAGAAAGATTAAATAAAATAAACGATGATAAGATTAATCGTATGCTTTATGCGGATGTGAAAGAATCACTTCCAGGGGACATGCTGAAAAAAGTAGATGCAATGAGCATGCTCAATTCGTTGGAGGTCAGGGTCCCTTTTCTTGATCACAGGGTGTGCGAAATGGCTTTTACCATCAGTGGTGATCGGAAAATCAGAAAAGGACGCGGGAAGTATATTCTTATTGAGACTTTCAAAGATATTCTCCCCCGATCTCTTTATAACAGACCGAAGTGGGGGTTTGAAATGCCGATTAGCAAGTGGCTGAAATCGGATTTGAGATATTTAATCGACGAATATTTGTCGAGAAGGGTAATCGTTAAGCAGGGAATTTTTAATTATGATGTTGTCAAAAAAATAATTGACTCTCTTGTTCAAAACCGTTCCGATACATCCTGGCAAATCTGGAATCTGATTGTCTTTCAGGTCTGGTACTTTCATTATATGGAAGGATAACGGGAGCGATATGTTGGAAAAGTATTCCGTAAGCTATGCCAAAAGATCGAAACATATTACTTCATAAAGCAATGAAACGTTCAGACAAGGTCAAGGTAATACACATCATAACCCGTCAGGACCGGGGTGGCTCGGCACAGAACACCCTTCTTACCGTGTTGGGATTGGACAAGACCCGATACACCGTCAAGCTGATTAAGGGGTCTTCTTTAGAATCGAACATGGACCAGCACGAAAAAGAACTCGTTGATAGGGATCTAAGGACGGCTATGGAAAGTGGCATAGAGGTGGTCGATGTTGATTCCCTGGTCAGGCGCATAGATCCTTGGTGCGATCTTCGATCGTTTTGGACCATTTTAAAAGTTATCAAGAGAGAGAAACCACATATCGTTCATACCCATACATCCAAAGCCGGGCTGTTGGGACGCTGGGCGGCTTTTCTCGCTGGGGTCCCGGTAATCATACATACTCCTCATGGTCATATATTTAATGACTATTTCAACCCCGGACTAACAAAGTGTTTTACATTCGCAGAGAAGATATCAGCTCTGATTACAGATAGGATGGTTGCATTAACCGACCGTGAAAGGGATGAGCATCTTGACCAGGGGGTGGGGACTAATGAGAAATTCATAACTATTCATAGTGGCGTTGAGTTGGACCGGTTCATCGATTTGAATGTGGATATAAAAGCCAAGAAGAGATATCTGGGCATACCGGAAGACTATAATGTGGTAGGGACAATCGGCAGATTGGTGACGATCAAGGGACATAGATATCTGATCGAGGCGGCAAAGTGTGTTATCGAAAAAGCGCCTAGGACCGTCTTTGTTTTTATTGGGGATGGTGATTTGGAGAGAGAGCTTGAGGAACAAGCACGGGCTCTGGAGATTAGAAAAAATATAATATTTGCCGGTTGGAGAAGCGATGTCGCCGAGATACTCTACACGTTTGACATCCTTGCATTCCCTTCACTTAATGAGGGGATGGGCAAGGTACTGGTTGAGGCCATGGTTGCCTGCAAACCTATAGTGGCGAGTATGGTCGGAGGTATTGTTGATTTGGTCAAACATGGCGTAAATGGAATCTTAGTGCCTCCGAAAGATTCTGAAGCACTCTGCAGAGGAATATTAAGATTGCTCACTAATAAGGACCTGGCTAATCAATTGGGTAAGTGTGGGAGACGCATGATCTATCCGGCCTTTGATGTATCCACGATGATACGCAAGATAGAGAGATTGTATGAGGGATTGCGGTGAACTATTACGAAAAAAGTACATCTGAGGCAGTTTCAAAACGTCCCCAGAAGTGGCAACAAGACCGCACACAAAACATAGAATTTTTACCGTTGCTATTTGCTATTATGAAGGATAAATAAAAGAATAGACATGAAAGATTTCACTCACAAACAGAAGAGAGAACATGTACGGGCGCCGATTTCGGTTCCGGTAAAGTTTACTGTTATGTCGCCCGATAAATATAATAACATCAAAGCCTCTAAGGGACAAAATCGTCTCCATAGGCTACAGAAGAATGAGAGGATAGTATCTTCCTTCACTGAAGATGAGTCCGGCTGTATAAAATGTGACCCCCATTTTATAGATTTTTTATTTCGTATCGATGATAAGTTGGATCGAATATTGGAGTTGCTGCTAACTGATGAAAATGACAAGGAAAAAATCAGGAAAGGGAGAACGCTCAATATCAGCGGGGCCGGGATGAGCATTGTGTATGAAGAACCATTGCGAATTGGAGATATTCTGAACACGAATTTCTTGGTTTCAAAAGTCCCTCCTGTGTGGCTGGATATGTATGGCGAGGTTGTCAGGGTTGTTCCGACCCTCGATGGCGAAGAAACGACTTGCGAGATCGCTTTAAAGTTTGTCGACTTGCACAAAGATGATAGGGAAAAAATTATTTTTTATACCTTTCAACAGCAGAGGGGAGCCATCAGGAGTACTAAGGAGACGGATGAATAGAGAAGAGATGTTGATTAGAAAACTGGCCGACCACTACTGTGGAGCATATCTCATTCGTGTCATAGAAGGTGTTATACACAATCTTAATGGCCCGTTTCAAATCCTTTATATACGTTCGGAACAGTTAGAAATGAATATAAAACAACTCCAGGAAGGGGTCCGGGTGGGAAGTATATCCGAAATGGGAGACCTCATGGACAAGATGAGTGAACGTATAAACTCCATTTTAAAAGGGCTGGACGACTTGAATAATCAGCACATCCATCTTACCAGCGGCATGATTGTGGAAAGAAGGTCTACCCTCCAACCTATTAAAATCAATGATCTTATAAAAGACACGCTATTTCTTCTTAATGCAAATATGGTTTTTAAACATAAAGTAGACAAGGTTTACCGTTTTGACGAAAACCTTCCTACCGTAGTTGGCCGATATTCTGAATTTGGGGCAATGATATTGAGTATTGTTCAAAATGCGTTAGAGGCCCTGGCCGATACTGAGGAAAAACGTCTTGAGATAGAGACGTCTCACAACGAAAGGATGGTTACCATAAAGATAAGTGATACCGGATGCGGCATTCCGGAAAAAGATCGAAAACATATATTTAGTCCTTTTTTCACTACAAAAAAAGATTCTGATTACGAGGGAAAGCTCGACGAAAATATAGGATTGGGGCTATCCTTTGTAGATTTACTTATAAAGGATTATGGCGGTGCAGTTACATATGAAAGCGCTCCGGGAGCAACTACTTTTATACTGAATG
The DNA here is from genome assembly GCA_030594505.1 of Desulfobacterales bacterium. Lineage (GTDB taxonomy): Bacteria > Desulfobacterota > Desulfobacteria > Desulfobacterales. Next base: position 3,057 of record JAUVFC010000058.1, on the reverse strand, counting down.
TTCCCGCCGGGAAGAGAGCAAACATTTAGTGGGCGTGGAATGACTCAATACTCACTGCTAAGACACTCTATTGCGAAATCATCAAAAGTGGTGTTGTAAATTTTGACATAGCGGGTAGAAAAGTTGACAAATGGAAGATTATCTTAACAAGGCGTTGGAGCTGATAGACAAGATCGCGCTCGATGTAGTTATGCTTGAAGGCAACAATATCCCTGGCTTCAGCGTTGTCTTAAACCGGTTTGATGAAGTAAATCAATTGGTTGTAGGCATTCAAAATGGTTCTTTGGTAAAATTTAGCAACGCGGTAAAATCAATAATTGAACAGCTGATGTTAGAGGAAATTCCAGTGGATGAGGGGATGAAAAAGATCGCCGATGGAGTTTCACTTTTTCAAGAGATTTTGAGAGACGAACAACGTGGCCAATCCTATTCTGCAAAAATAGCAGGTTTTTTAAAAGAGCATATTTCTCCCTCCGGCAGTACGATAGAAGATGAAGAGACAAAAGAGACTAAGGATGATCACCATGATGTTGATATGGCTCCGGAGTCCATCCAGGACAAGGAACTTTTATCCAGTTTTATTGCTGAAGCAGAAGACCACCTTGAAAGAATAGAGGTAAGTGTTCTTTCACTTGAACAGGAGCCTGGAAATATAGAGGTCATAAATGCTGTTTTCAGACCGTTTCATACAATAAAAGGGGTTGCCGGATTTCTAAACCTTAAAGATGTCAACCAACTATCCCACGAAGTAGAATCCCTCCTTGATGAAGCAAGAAGTCAAAACTTGATAATCAACGAAGAGATTGTTGATATAATACTGGAAGCCGTTGATCTATTGAAGGGACTGATCGATCATCTAAAAGGGGATATTGAGACGGGCTTTATCACATCCACCGGGCTTCATTTGGATACATTCATCAACAAATTAAGATCGGTAGCCCGATCTGATTTTGAAGATAAGCAAAAACAAGGAGATGATTCTTCCTCGCGTGCGCCTGCAAAGGATGGGGTTGGAGTAGGTGATATACTAATAGAAAAGGGGTGCTTGACACAAGCAGACTTCGAGGATGTTGTCAAGAAGCAACGAGAGCTTGGACAGGACAAAAAGATCGGGGAGATACTCATCTCTGAGAAAAAGGCGACATCCTCGGAGGTTACGCATGCGTTGAGAGAACAAAAGAAGCGACGTGGTGAACAAGTTAAGACGGAAAAAGTTGGTGGGAGCCAACCCACATTTATCAAGATTGATACCAAAAAACTGGACAACATGGTCGACATGGTCGGAGAATTGGTGATAACGCAATCGATGCTGCAAGAGAGTGCGTCATTGGTTGCCTCTAAGGATCAAAAACTTTATAGAAATTTGGCCCAACTCGGACGCCTCACATCTGAAGTGCAAAAAATTTCTATGTCAATGCGCATGGTTCCGATCAAACAGACCTTTCACAAGATGATGCGTCTGGTTCGCGATCTTTCCAGAAAAGCCGGGAAGTCGGTCAATCTTGAAATGTACGGTGAAGATACAGAGATAGACCGAAATATGGTTGATGAAATTTACGACCCTTTAGTGCATATGGTGCGCAACTCAATTGATCATGGCATTGAGATGCCTGACGCACGTGAAGCGGCAGGAAAGCCCGTGAAGGGGAGACTGACTCTGAAAGCGTATCACAAGGGTGGTAACATTGTAATCGAGATTGCTGATGACGGGAGAGGACTCGACAGAGACAAGATACTCAACAAAGCCATAGAAAGGGGATTGCTAAAGCCGGATGAGAAAATGTCCGATCAGGAGATCAATGCCTTGATTTTGCAGCCGGGCTTCTCTACTGCTGATCAGATTACTGATATATCCGGACGGGGAGTTGGAATGGACGTGGTGAAAGGCACTATCGATAATATGCGAGGAAAGCTTGATATATGTTCTAAAAAGAACATTGGCGCCACGGTCACGATGCGACTTCCCCTCACATTGGCCATTATAGACGGGATGCTGGTTCAAGCAGGAGACAGGGAATATATTATACCAACAATTTCGGTAGTTGAATCTCTTCGGCCTGATCAGGAATCTTATGGTACTGTTGCGGGACGGGGTGAGATGATCAAGATCAGAGATGATGTCCTTCCACTTGTTCGTCTTCATAAACTTTTTGGCTTTAAACCAAGGCATTATAATCCATGGGAGGGCATAGTTGTTGTTGTAGAGAGTGAGGGGCACCAAAAATGTATATTGGTAGATGGATTGATCGGCAAACGCGAAATCGTGATCAAGAGCCTCGGAGAAAAATTTAAAAATGTGAAAGGATTGGCTGGAGGCGCCATATTGGCCGACGGTCGTGTGGGGCTTATCCTTGATGCTGCCGGTCTTTTTCAAATTACTGAAAGTTGCTGAGAATCTCTTCATGATGGAGTAGATTTTTTAGCGATAACCGGATAAGCCTTGAGTAAAGTGGTAATAGGAATTGCGGATATGAAGGTCAGCAATGATCCGAATACGATACTGACAACCTATTCGTTGGGATCATGTATCGGCATTGTTGTTTATGATCCGGTCGTAAAGGTTGGTGGATTACTTCATTATATGTTGCCGAATTCCAGTCTGGATAAAGAGAAAGCAAAAAATAAACCGTTGATGTTTGCCGATACGGCGATTCCGATGCTGTTTAAATCCTGTTTTAAGCTCGGAGCAAAAAAGAACCGTATGATTGTAAAGGTGGCAGGCGGTTCCCAGCTTATGGATCCGGCAGGGATTTTCGATATAGGCAAGAGAAATTATGTTGCTTTAAGAAAGATGCTCTGGCGGAACAATGTTATGATTGAAAGTGAAGATATAGGGGGAAACGTCAATAGAACAATATCATTGAATATTAAAACGGGCACGGTAACACTTAAGGTTTCAGCAAGAAGAGAGATTGTTCTGTAAGAGATAAGAACCTTTTGGTGTAAGGCTGAAGTGGTTGGTCTATGGCTTATAATGTTTTGATAGTAGATGATTCTCCCTCTATACGTTTGGTTGTTAAAAAGGTTATTCTAATGTCGGGGTTTGACGTTGGAGAG
>JAUVFC010000080.1 GCA_030594505.1 Desulfobacterales bacterium | reverse complement strand
GAGCCAGTTTCAAAATGTTCAATTTTGTCCCAAGGTCAAGGAAGGTGAAAATTCTAACCACAGGAATACTTGATGTATTTCGAGGATTAGAATTTGAGCCTGACGCAGAGATTGGGTAAAAGGGGACGTTTTGAAACTGGCTCAATGGAGTAGGGATTGTGAAGACAGTGGTTGCCAAAGAAGACAGTGTCGAGCGAAAGTGGTATGTGGTAGATGCGGCAGGTCAAGTATTGGGACGACTTGCCTCGAATGTTGCTTTCAGGCTTCGAGGAAAACATAAACCTATCTATACGGCTCATGTTGACACCGGCGATTTTATCATAGTGATTAACGCGGACAAAATTGTGTTGACCGGCAAAAAATGGGACGATAAGCTATATTATCGCCATTCCGGATACGTGGGTGGGATTACCTCAATTACAGCAAAGGATTTGTTGAAGAAACGTCCTGAAGATTTAATACATTTCGCGGTAAAAGGGATGCTCCCCAAAAACAGCTTGGGGAGGAAGATGATAAAAAAGCTGAAGATTTATGCTGGAAGCGATCACCGGCATACCGCGCAAAACCCGGAATCGTTAGAAATTTAGAGTGGAGAGAGTGGAACATATTATGGTATCAAAAGAAGTTTATTATGCTACAGGGAGACGAAAGGCCTCGGTTGCCCGAACACGTTTAATGCCCGGGGGCGGGGATATCACTATCAACAATCGTTCCATTGATGAGTATTTTACATTGGAAAGCGCCAAAATGCTTGTCAGGCAGCCCCTTGATTTGACAGGAACACGGGATCGATTTGATGTGATGGTCAATGTTGCCGGCGGTGGGGTTTCGGGACAGGCCGGCGCGATTAGACATGGTATTGCCAGAGCCCTGTTGCTTGTTGATTCCGAGTTAAGAGGCCCTCTTAAGAAAGCCGGTTTTATAAAACGCGATCCCCGGGTGAAGGAACGGAAAAAGTATGGACAAAAAGGGGCGCGCGCCAATTTTCAATTTTCAAAACGTTAATATCAACACATACTTGATATTTTTATAAAAAAAGAGGAAGGTGGCCTAAGGCCCCTTCCTCTTTTTGTTTTTAGGACAGCCTCCTGTGGATAAGCACAAAATAAATTCCCCAAATTTGCTGTCTATAAAACACGGTCTGATAGACCACGAAGGACACGAAGGGGCACGAAGATTGGAAATGGTTTAGTAATTTCTTTGTAATCTTCGTGTTCTTCGTGCTCTTCGTGGTATAATAAATATAATGGATTTCCCGCGAAATCATCAATTGTGAATTACAAGAGAGAGGAACAATGATCAAGATCGCTGTAGTCGGGGCAACAGGTTATGCCGGCGCCGAGTTGGTGCGGATTTTAACAGGACACCCGGAGGCCTCATTAGTTCTCATTACCTCGCGCCAATATGCCGGCAAGCCGTTTGCCGAGATTTATCCCGCCATGACCGGGGTAGTTGATCTGAAATGTATTCCATGTGATGTTGATACTGTTTCAGGGGCCGCTGATTTTGTCTTCACAGCGCTTCCGCATAAGGTTGCCATGGGGGTAGTACCCGGATTGTTGGAAAGAGGGGCTAAGGTAATAGATCTTAGCGCTGATTTTCGATTCAAGGATTCTGCTGTTTATGAAAAATGGTATCAATCTCATGAAGCTTCAGCTCTTTTGGAAGCGGCTGCATATGGGTTGCCGGAGATCAACTTTGAGTTAATACAAAAGAGTTCCTTAATCGGTAATCCGGGTTGTTACCCTACAAGCGCTATTTTGCCGCTTGCGCCATTTATGAAGGAGAATCTTATTGACCTGGATTCTATTATTGTTGATTCCAAATCAGGGGTCAGCGGCGCCGGACGTTCCCTTTCTTTGGCCGCGCATTTTTGTGAGGTTCACGAGGGACTTCGGGCCTATAAAGTGGCAGCTCATCGTCATACCCCGGAAATGGAGGAAGTATTAAGTAATCTCGCCGGCCGTACCGTGCCGATTACCTTCACTCCTCACCTTGTTCCAGTCAGCCGTGGTATGTTGACAACTATTTATGCCGATCTTTGCGGTGACGTTTCTCATGATATTGTGTATGACCTGCTGGCATCATATTATAAGGACAAACCATTTGTTCGTATCCTGTCTCCGGGGCGGGTGCCGGATACCCTTCATGTGCGCGGCGCCAACTACTGTGATATCGGGTTCCGGATAGACAAACGGGCTAATCGTTTGATTCTTGTTTCCGTGATTGATAACCTCGTAAAAGGGGCTTCAGGCCAGGCAGTGCAGAATATGAATATAATGGCGGGGCTGCCGGAGACCACGGGACTTTCCGCATGTCCGTTCCCGGTGTAGGCAAAGCTGAGAAACAATTAATTCGATATTATATCCGCAGATTACGCAGATTATATTTATATAGTTAGGGTTAACAACTGCCATATCACATAACTTGATTGTATAGGAATTTCCTTTTTTAAACGTAGTGTCCCGCTAAAGCGGGGCATCATAATGGCAGAGCTAAAGCCCTGCGCTACTTCCATATAACTTGATTTTATTGAAAATCCGTGAAATCTGCGTAATCTGCGGATCGATTAAGCTTTCTATTTATTATTATGCTCAAAAATTTCAAACTGGTCATCGAATATGACGGTACGGACTATCATGGCTGGCAGCGTCAAAAAGGGGTTGCTACGGTACAAGAAACAATCGAGTCGGCTATTAAAGTAATGACCGAGCAGGCTGTAACCCTTATCGGATCGGGACGGACCGATGCGGGAGTTCATTCACTGGAGCAGGTTGCCAATTTTAAAGCAGGCAGCAACCTTACCCCTCTGGTCTTTAAAAAGGGATTGAACAGCCTTCTCCCCCCCGATATTGTCATAAAAGATGTTGAACAGGCGCCGGATCATTTTCATGCCAGATACGATTGCAAGGAGAAACGCTATCAATACCATGTCCTGAATCGTGAAATTCCGTCCGCAATTCACCGGAGATTTGCGTGGCATATACGCAGGCCTCTCAGGATTGATGCCATGAGAGATGCGCTTTCTTGTCTTAAGGGGAGACACGATTTTTCCGCTTTTGAGGCCGGGGGAAGCATTCGCAAAGATGCTGTGCGAATCGTATCGGATATAGGGCTTGACGCGTATGAAGACGGGAAACTGATTTTCAGTATTTCCGCAAATGGTTTTTTGAGATATATGGTCAGAAACATTGTTGGGACCCTGGTTGATGTGGGAAGAGACCGTATTGCCCCAAAAGGATTTCATGAAATTCTTTTGTCAAAAGATCGTGCTAATGCCGGCGCCACCGCACCTCCCCACGGCCTTTTTTTGATGAATGTTTGGTATTGAATTTAGGGATTAGGGATTGAGGAATTTAGGGATTGGAAAATTAGTATCTTTGAATTATCGGTGGTTACTTGTTGTTTTGTCTATGTGTAGTAACAATATTTCCTTTTTGTACCATCCACGTAAAATAACAAGTACTCTTTTCTCAATTCCTCAATTTCTCAATTCCTCAATTCCTCAATACAAAAGATTTATTGTAATACTCATCGTATTATTTCTCGCTTGCTCACCCGCCATTGCCGCTGAGGCCCCTGCTTTTCTTGCGCAAGATTCTTCCGGGGAACCATGGCGCATAAAAGCGGACAGGTTGACCTATGATAAAAAGAACGATGTATATACCGCAAAAGGGAATGTCAAAATTACAAAGGGGAACAGGTCCCTGGCGGCCGGTATCGTCTATGTGAATCGTACAACCAGTACCATGGATGCATTTGAAGAGGTTGTAATGACCGTAGATAAGGACATCCTTACCGGAAGCAGGATGGTCGTGAACATGAAGACAGAAACCGGCGTGATCTATGACGGAACGATTTTCATTGCAGCAAATCATTTTTATATCCGCGGCAACAAGATAATCAAGACCGGCAAGGAAACCTATTTTATTGATGATTGCAGCTTGACTACTTGTGACGGGGATTCTCCTGATTGGAAAATTACCGGAAAAGATTTCAATGTTACCATCGAGGGGTACGGCACTGTCAAGCACGCGGCCTTTTACACAAAATCTGTTCCGATCCTATACATACCCTACCTGGTTTTCCCTGTAAAACTGAAACGCCAGACCGGTTTTCTTTTTCCGCAATTCAGCTATTCCGAGCGGGACGGTTTTGAATACAATCTCCCATTCTTTTGGGCGATCAATGAGAGCTGTGACGCGACTCTCTATGAAAACGGCATAGGACACAGGGGGATCAAACATGGGGCGGAATTCCGGTATGTGCTGAGTCGCGAAAGCAAGGGCACCATGATGTACGATTTTTTATACGATCGCCTGATTGACCGGGGATATCGCGAAGAGCCAGATGTGCCCCGTTTGAATAGGAAACGGTGGTGGTTCAGGATGAAAAATGATCAGTCCCTTGGGAGCGGAGTTAGAGCAAAACTGGACATAGATGTCGTCAGCGACCAGGATTACCTGCGTGAATTTAAGGACGGCTATTCCGGATTTGAACATACCGATAAATATTATCTCAAGACATTTGGCAGGGATATTGACGATTACACCGACACAGTCAGGACGAATCGACTTACAGTGGATAAAAACTGGAGTCGATACAGCTTGAATAGCGAGCTTCTATGGTACGATGACGTTATTGAGCGAAATAAGGAAAGTACAGACGATACCCCCTTGCAGCAGCTTCCATCCGTGACGTTTACCGGTGTAAAGCAAGTAATCGGGGATACCCCTTTTTTCTTTGACCTAAGTTCTTCCTATAAACATTCCTGGAGAAAAATCGGGACCATGGGACATTCCGTGGACGTTTATCCAAGGATATATTGTCCGGTCCGTTTTTATAATTACTTCAGCTTTGAGCCGTCCATAGGCCTCCGTGAGACTGCCTGGGTGGCGGAAAGATACTCGGCAGATGAGCTCTCAAAAGAAAAACAAGGGTCCCGGAAGCTCTATGATATAAAAGTAGACCTTTCAACAGAATTTGGAAGAATATTTCATATTGAAGGGGATCGTGTCGACAAGATCAAGCATTCCTTAATGCCCCGGATCGTTTACAGTTACATACCAGAGATAGAGCAAGAAGACCGTCCCTCGTTTGTTAGCGAGATAGCCGAAGAGAATCTATTGACCTATTCCATTACAAACACTTTTACAGCCAAGCTGATTGAAAAGAAAGATCCTGATGCTCCTCAGTATAGATACCATGATTTTTGTCGTTTTAAGTTAAGCCAAAGTTATGACATTAAAGAAGCCCGAAGGGATGTGGAAGAAACTCCAAGTCTGGGTGAAAGAAAGCCTTTTAAAAATGTAACTGCCGAATTAGAGCTTAACCCCTGGCGCTACATCAGTTTGGATGCCGATGCGGAATGGTCTCCCTATGATAGGGAATATAAGAGCTATAATACGGCGCTGCGTCTTTCTGATCACAGGGGGGACAGACTGACCGTTGAGTACAGATATACCCAGGAGGATAGTGAAAAGGGAATAACGGGCAGTGAGAGTATTTATACCGAAGCTTTCTTGAAAATTTACGGGGGTCTTTCTGCATACGGGGCAATAGAGCGTAACTTATACGCCGATGAAGACATTAAAAGAGTTGTTGGATGTTCGTATGAATCGCAGTGTTGGACTGTCGGTCTTACGTATTCGGATGAACTCATGTATTTGGATGAAGAGGAAAGAGAGAAAAAATATATGTTTACAGTAAGTTTGCACGGATTAGGCGAATTCGAGTTTTAATGGCAAACCATGAACAAGATATGAATTTATTGGATGTTAAAGAGCTAAGTACCGTATTTTATACGGACCGGGGTGTTGTTCGCGCCGTGGACGGGGTTAGTTTTTCCGTAGAGCCCGGAAAGACGATCGGGATCGTGGGAGAATCAGGATGTGGAAAGAGTGTTACAGCGCTTTCTGTTATGCGTCTTGTATCACAGCCGCCCGGAAGGATCGTATCAGGCACAATTATATTTGATGGCAGGGACCTTTTGACGCTGGGCGAAAGAGAGATGCAGGATATTCGGGGAAATGCGATCAGCATGATTTTCCAGGATCCCATGACCTCCCTGAATCCGGTTTTTACCGTGGGGGATCAGATCGCGGAGGCGGTCCTTCTTCACAGGAAGGTAGCCCGAAGGGAAGCCCTGGAGATTGCCGAGACCATGTTACAACAGGTAGGGATACCGGATCCACACCGACGAATTCGGGAATATCCTCATCAGTTGAGCGGTGGGATGCGCCAGAGGGTAATGACCGCCATGGCCCTTTCATGCGAGCCCCGACTGATTATAGCGGACGAGCCTACCACGGCGCTTGACGTAACCATACAGGCCCAGATATTGGCGCTCCTGGAATCTCTTCAGGAACAACATCGAATGTCGATAATAATGATTACCCACAATCTCGGCGTGGTGGCCGAGATCGCGGATAAGGTACTCGTGATGTATGCCGGCCAGGTGATGGAAGAAAATACGGTCAAGGGACTTTTCGCGAACCCTTCCCATCCCTATACAAAAGGACTTCTGGCATCGATTCCGAAGATGAGACCTGAAAAGAAGGGATGGCGCCTGCCGACGATTCCCGGCAGCGTCCCGGATCTTATAGCCCTCCCTCCGGGATGTCGTTTCAAGAATCGGTGCCCGGATAGATTCGAACGATGCGAACATTTGCCGGACGTGGTTGACCTGGGCGGCGGCCACCGGGTGCGGTGTTGGAAATATCAACTTTCAGAAAAAGACTTTTAAAACATTTTCCTAAGAATTATATATGGATACAACAAAAACAACAGATTCAATCTTAGCCTTGAAAGGAGTAAAAAAGTATTATCCTGTAAAAGAAAAGTTGTGGGCCGGGAAGTCACGTCTCCTAAAGGCTGTTGACGGTGTAAGTCTTGAAATAAAGCGGGGTGAAACCCTTGGACTTGTGGGGGAGTCCGGATGTGGGAAATCTACCCTGAGTCGTCTTGTCCTGCGGCTGGAGGAACCGACGGCCGGGAGGATTTGTTTTGAAGGACAAAATATCCTTGATTACGGGAAAAAAGAACTCCGTACTCTCCGGCGGTCGATGCAGGTTATATTCCAGGATCCTTATTCTTCCCTCAACCCGAGGAAGACGGCTGCCGCTATTATAGAAGAGCCGTTGATTATTCACAAGGTGGGTGACAAAAAGACTCGCCATAACGAGGTGCGTCGTTTGATGGAGGAAATCGGGCTTCTTCCGGAACAGGGAGACCGCTATCCGCATGAGTTCAGCGGAGGACAGCGCCAGCGGATTGGAATCGCCAGAGCCCTTATCCTGCGGCCCAAATTTATCGTAGCTGACGAACCGATATCAGCATTGGATGTTTCAATACAGGCACAAATTATCAATCTTTTAGTGGGGCTTAAAGAGAGGTTTAATCTGACCTACCTGTTTATTGCCCACGATCTGGCTATGATACAGCACATAAGCGATCGGATCGCAGTAATGTATTTGGGTAAGATTCTTGAGGTAATGAAAAAGAGAAATTTTGCGCAACAGCCGCAACATCCGTATACCGAGGCGCTTCTTGCCGCAAACCCTGTTCCTGACCCCCGCCTGAGAAAGACTCGGAATATTCTCAAAGGAGATGTCCCGAGT
>JAUVFC010000038.1 GCA_030594505.1 Desulfobacterales bacterium | reverse complement strand
CCGCCTGCTTTGCGTCCATCGTGTATACAGAGCCTATGGGACAGAAAAAGATGGTGGGATATCTATTTTCGGAATACCCTCTATCCCATAAGGGGCCTTGGGGTTTCCATATCAATAAGACCTTAAGCGACATCTATTTCCCTCAATTATGGAAATAGCCAAAAACCACCACTACAACATCTTGTATGTGGTTCATCCTTGACACACAATATTTTTCTGTTATACTTTTTATAAAGAGGTAGTTTCAAAATGTTCAATTTTGTCCAAGGTCAAGAAAGGCGAAGATTTTAACCGCAGGAATACTTTGGGTATTTCGAGGATTAAAATCTGAGCCTGACGCAGAAATTGGGCAAAATGGGATGTTTTGAAACTGCCTCTAAAGAGTATGTTTTTGTCACTACCTCGCCGGCACCTGTTACGAAGAGACTTCTTTTCCTTCTGTGATCTTTTTGAGCTCAAGCGTTTAGGCCGCTAAATAAAACCGTGTTTAGCAATCTCGACCGCGAATAGTTGGAATCCTGGCACGAAGACCAAGTTATGAAACATATCAACCGGAAACCATCAATTATGAGGGGGGGAAGAACGATGAGGAAAATTGCTCTGGTTAATCAAAAAGGTGGATGTGGCAAAACAACGACCGCGATAAACTTGGCCAGTTGTCTGGCAGGAGAGGGCAGGGAAGTCCTCCTGATCGACCTGGACCCGCAAGGACATTCAGCAATGGGACTGGGGGTAAACCCTGACCAGATAGAAAAAAGCGTCTATGAGGTCTTATTAGGTAAAATTCCGATAAATAAGGCCATCCAGAACTTGAGAAAGAATCTGGACGCTGTTTTCAGCAATGTCGTCTTGAGCGCTTTTGAGCAGGTAATGGCCGGCGTCCCGGAGCGGGAGTATAAACTTGCCAGGTGTATTGAGGATATTGAGAACAATTACGACTATCTCATCATTGACAGTCCTCCCAGTGTAGGGCTTTTGACTTTTAATGGGCTGATGGCATCCGGGGAAGTAATAATCCCGGTCGACTCCAGCTCCTTTGCGCTCCACGGGTTAGGCAAGCTTCTGGAAACCATCCGGCTCGTTGCAGAAAAGGCGGGACATGAACTCTCCGTAAAGATTCTGGCAACAAACATTGATCGCAGGACCAAATTCAGCAGGAGTGTGGCGGAGAAGCTGAAAGCCGATTTTCCTGAACACTGCTTTAAGACCGCTATCAATACATGCACCCGTTTAAGAGAAGCTGCCGGTCAAGGAATGCCTATAACAGAATATGATAAGCACTGCATCGGCTTCCACGACTATCAAGAACTAACCGAGGAATTCCTATGCGGAGAAGCTGAAATAAAGCTAAAGCCCAGAGTTTCAGCCCTTGAGTCGGTTTTGGAAGTCGGAAGGCCCGTCAGGGAGCCGGTGGAAAAGGAAATTGTGTTCACATTAGAGGCGCCGGAGGACGCTATGGTCCAGATTGCGGGCGATTTTAATGGTTGGGCGCCGGAGAGTCTTCATTTAACTCACTCCCAGGACAAGCCGCTATGGCAGAAGGCCCTCTGGCTCAGGCAGGGCTCTTACCAATATAAATACCTGGTTGACGGCCATTGGGTTCCTGATCCGGTAAACGCTAAAACAGATGATGATCTTTTCGGAGGTGTAAATTCTATTATCAATGTGTAATCTTTGATGGTTTTACAAAGGTCTTAAAAAGTCTTTAAGCTATCCTCAATGGGAAACGGAAAAAAATCGGCAAGAGGAATAGAAGAGGTATCTCATTTTTTCCTGTCCCGGCAAAGGCCTTCGGATAAACCAAAAAAGCCTGCTATAAAAAAGTTCCAGGCCGATGTTGGTGAAATCACCACTTTGCCTGATGATACTACACGAAAAAAAGAAGCCGAAAAGACGATTCCCACCGCTAAAGTCAATCAGAACTTATGCTTGCTCCTTTATTCAAACAGCCTTTTTGCGGAGAAATCCTTTCTTGCCTGTAACCTGGCTCTCGAGTTGGCAAGAAAGAGCTTTTCCGTTGGGCTAATCGAGACCACCGCTGAATTGCCTAACACCTTTTTTCTCATGGGATCTCTTTCCCCGGAATCGACCGACACAGAAAGCGCATACTCATTAACGGGCAGGTTGCCGGCGGCGTCGCCATTGCTCCGAGTCCCTGAGACACTAAAATTAATGGATATTTCAATTGGTGATCGTAAAAAGATAAAGGCCGTTTTTTGGGATAGAGACTTTGGTTCTGCTGATTGCCATTCAATTTTAAACAGGTTGAGCAGGGAATATCATTTTCTAATCATAAACGCGCCACATGACATCTTTAAGATTAAGAAAATAATTTCTTTTATGAATCCCTTTTTAATAGTTTCCGTAACTGTCAATTCGGAAGAATTATTAAGGGCATATTTGCTGATCAAGCAACTTTGCGAGGATGCGGGTTGTCGAGAAGCAGGTATTTTGATAATGGAGGAAAGCCTTGTCCACAAAGCTGAAGCGGCTTTTAATGTAATAGCGGAAATGGCCCGCAAATCTCTTTCAATCAACCTTCATTTTATGGGCACGATTCCCAGGGGGACTGATTTGACCAGACCGATCCTTACCCGGACCCCTTTACTCCTGGAGGCCGGAAATTCACCCGTTTTTCAGTCAATAAGGAAACTGGCGGACAGCGTGATCAAAAATACATCCGTCTGAAGGAAGCCGGCTATGGGTTTCGACCGCTTTTTTAAATCGATTTTGGAGGGAATACTGCTTCTTGCTTTGTATGCTCTGATGCAGAAGCAGGCTTTATGTCGTATCCATGATTCGTAAGAATATATTGGAGCTTTGTAAGGTTGATCTGTTCTTGATTGAATCGCAGTTTGATCATCCCTTCTTTAGGATGAATCCGAAACTTCCGGACGCCGATGATTTTTGCCAGGGTGGTTGCCAGGGTGGTCCAATCGTTGCTGTTGGTTATCTCTTTTATCATCAGCTCTATCGTGATGACCCTTTCTCCATTAATGAATTGTTTAGAACGTGGCCATCTTATGGTATTTGTCGGGTGTTGAGGACTTACCAAATTCAGAGTATTCTTAAGTTGAGGGCTGCTCGTAGATTTTGTTTTTTCGCTTGCTTTTTCAGTCATCATCTTTTGTATCTCCATTTTTTCCACAATTGTTTCAGTTTTTGCTCGATCACAAATCTTGTCCACTCCGTTTGTGTATGCTAAGCCCTACAATAACTCTGTTGTCCCGAAACAGAAGGAGTTAGGGCAGAATAGTATTAAATTATAAGAACTTAGAGCCAACACCTCGCAACTTAACCTGTATGGTAAACTGTACATATTAAGGCCCACAAGCAATCCATTTGTCCAACAAGCCGCCTGTAATTCCGGCATTAGTTCGGCACAGGGATGAAGATGACTTGATGGGGAGTTATTCTACAGGATAAGCAACAAGGATGCCAATTACGAAGATGATGGAGTGATACAATCGACCGGGTCTTGAATGAGGAGGCGTTTCAAGCCCCATCATTCATAGACTCGGTGGGTTCGTACCAAAAGTGTTTTTTATGTTTTTTTTGGAAAACAGGCCGACTCTTCCAGTTCTTCTTCAATCCTGAGAAGCTGGTTGTACTTGGCGACACGATCAGTTCTTGATGCTGAGCCGGTCTTGATCTGTCCTGCATTTACCGCAACAGATAGATCAGAGATAAAAGTGTCTTCGGTTTCTCCGGACCGGTGTGAAATGACCGTATTATATCCGGCCTCTTTTGCCATTGTAATAGTCTCAAGTGTTTCAGTCACCGTACCGATCTGGTTTAACTTTATTAATATGGCGTTTCCGATCCCCTTTTCGATCCCTTCTTTGAATATCGCCGGATTGGTAACAAAGATGTCATCGCCTACAATCTGAATCTTTTCGCTGAGACGTTCCGTCATCATTGCCCACCCTTTCCAATCCTGTTCGGCCAAACCATCCTCTATGGAAATGATCGGATAATCGGAAACAAGCTTTTCATAGTAGTCGATCATGGCTGCTGAATTCATTTTTTTAGCTTCTTCAGCCTTCAGGACATACTCCCCCTGATTGTAAAATTCGCTGGCGGCCGAATCCAGGGCAAGGAAAATATCTTGTCCAGGTTTATAGCCTGCTTCGTTAATAGCGGTCATAATGAACCGGAGCGCCTCTTCGTTGGAGGAAAGATCAGGCGCAAACCCTCCTTCATCTCCCACTGCCACGTTGTGCCCCGATTTTTTCAATACCGCCTTAAGCTTGTGAAAGATCTCTACTCCCATACGAAGGGCCTCGCTGAAAGATGCGGCCCCGACCGGGACGATCATAAACTCCTGGATATCGAGGTTGTTTGCCGCATGAGCGCCACCGTTGATAATATTCATCATTGGAACAGGAAGGAGACGTGCGTTAATTCCTCCGATATATCTGTATAGCGGCAGGCCCAAAGCTTCGGCTGCTGCTCTGGCTGCGGCCATCGAGACCCCAAGGACGGCGTTGGCTCCGAGCTTCGATTTATTCGGGGTGCCATCCAGGGAGATGAGAAAATTGTCCAGGGCAACCTGGTCGGCGGCATCCAGTCCGATGATTTTCGGCGTAATAATTTTGTTAATATTTTCTACTGCCTTGGTAACCCCTTTGCCTCCATAACGTTTAAGACGTTTGTCCCGGAGTTCCAGCGCCTCCCTTGTGCCGGTTGAGGCTCCGGAAGGAACGGCAGCTCGTCCTGTTGCCCCGGAACTGAGCAAAATATCAACCTCCACGGTTGGGTTTCCTCTGGAATCGAGAATTTCCCTTCCCCTTACGTCGATAATCTCTGTCATACGCTCCTCCCTTTCTTGTAATATAGGTTCACGCTGACTTATATTCCTTAAGCGCTTCAACGAGTCGATACGGTATTCTCAAATTTCCCTTTCCCACTCCCATATGTGTCCCTGCTTTCCTTGCGCCGTGGAAATCAGTTCCTCCTGTAACAAAGAGATTATACTTTTGTGCTATCCGCTTGTAGAGAGCAACCTGAATGTCCGTATGTTCGGAATAATAGACCTCGATTCCTTTCAGCCCTTTTGATACAAGCTCTGAAACGATCTTGTCGAGATCTCTCTCTGAGTCGGTTTTTATGATAAAGGGGTGGGCCAGCACAGGAATCCCGCCGGCATCGGCAATCAAGCTTATGGCCTCGTCCGGTTGAAGGCGATATTTGTCTACGTAGGCCGGACCGTTTGTCCCGAGATATTTCCGGAAGGCCTCATCTGTTGACCGGACAACTTTCTTCCGGAGGAGGACTTCGGCAATATGAGGTCGCCCCACTTCTCCTCCGCCCGAGACCTTTACTACCTCTTCATAAGTCAATTCCATACCGAGCTGCTGCAGTTTTTGTATTATTTTGGGATTTCGTTCTTTGCGGGCCTGTTGAAGTATAGAAAGCGTCCTGGAAAAAGACGGATCTTGCAACTCAATCAGATACCCGAGTATATGAAGCGTGTTCCCCTGTAATGAGGTGCTGATTTCGACCCCGGAAAGGAGTTCAACGTCTTGAGGTGTTAGATGCCGGTGAGCCTCTATAGATCCTTTTATGGTATCGTGATCAGTAATAGAAATGGCCCGGAGATTACGATCCCGGGCCATTTTAAGTATTTGATCAGGAGTTAATGTTCCGTCGGATGCTGTTGAGTGGATGTGCAGATCAACCCACCCGTCATCGTTGGAACCGGCTTTTTTCATACTCCCTGGGCCTTTTCGCGAGCCTCTTCCCGTGTTTTGCATTCTATGCACAATGTGGTGACAGGCCTGGCTTTTAAACGTTTAATGGAGATCTCTTCACCACATTTTTCGCAGATTCCAAAGGTGCCGGTTTCGATCCGTTCCAATGCCTTCCTGATCTTTCCGATTAGCTTTCGCTCCCTGTCCCGGATGCGAAGCATAAAATTTCTGTCGGATTCAAGTGATGCACGATCCGTTGGATCCGGAAAATTCTCTTTTCGTCCTGTCATGCCGCTTACTGTTTTGGTGGCTTCCCCAAGGAGGCTCTCCAATTGATCTGTCAGAGACTTTTTGTGGTATTCCAATTTTTTTTCATCCATAATTACACCTGTGTTGCTTATCCTCTAACTTTTACATTTGTAATAACCATAAATTTTTAACACAATCAAAAGATACTGTAAAGGATAAAAAATATCCTCGGACAGCCTCCTATCTTAGATGAAAATCAAAAAGTAAGATTGTTATTGTTTTCCATTGAAGAATCTCTTGATCTTACTCGAAAATTTGCTTGATTCCAGTTGAGCGAATTCCCTTAATAGAGATTCCTGTTTCTTGCTCAGGTTGGTCGGTGTCATTATCTGTAACTGTATAATTTGATCTCCTTTTCTGGAACCTCTCAATGAGGGGATTCCCAATCCTTTAAAACTGAACAGTTCATCAGGTTGAGTCCCTTTCGGAATCTCAAGGCTTTTTTCCCCCGTGAGTGTGGGGACTTCAACTGTCATACCCAGGGCTGCATCCACGAAGGATATAGGGATTTCGCAGATGACATGTGTCCCCTCCCGCTTGAAAAAGTCATGGGGCCTTACATGTATCACAACGTAAAGATCACCGGGAGGGCCGCCCTTCAGACCGCTTTCACCTTCCCCTGTGAGACGAAGTCGTGACCCCGTGTCGACCCCGGCCGGGATCTTGACAATCACCGCCTTACTGTTTAACATGCGGCCGGTGCCGCGACAGTGGTGACAGGGATGTGGAATAGACTGACCTTCACCCCGACAATTCGGACAGATGGTCCTGATACTAAAGAATCCCTGGGATCGGGCAACCTGGCCCGCGCCTCGACATACGGGACAGGTCTCATAAGATGTCCCGGGTTCACAACCGGCGCCGTCACATGTATCGCACCGTTCTTGCTTTTCAACTGTGATTTCAGTCTCAACGCCAAAAGCTGCATCCATGAAATCGATCTCAAGATCGTATCGCAGGTCAGATCCCCTGCGGGCCGCAGCCCTGGAAGTCCCTCGCATTCCAAATCCAAAGAAGTCTTCAAATATGTCACCAAAGCTGCTGAATATATCCTCAAAGCCGCCAAAACCGCTGAAGCCCGTATCCCGAAGCCCCTCATGACCATAGCGATCATACAGACCTCGTTTTTCCGAATCCCTGATCACCCCATACGCCTCTGCAGCTTCTTTAAATCTCTCTTCAGCTTCCTTGTCCTCCGGGTTACGATCCGGGTGGTATTTCATCGCCAATTTGCGGTATTGGGACTTTATAGTTGCCTCATCGGCATTTCTGTCCACGCCGAGTATTTCATAATAGTCTCTTTTGGTTGTCATCACTCCAATATCCTGATAGTAGTTGTTTTCCCAGCCCCATTCGGGCCAAGAAACCCGGGAATCTCCCCTTTGTCCCCTCCCGCCCCCGCAAGCGGGATCTTTGACAGGGGAGGGGGAATATGACTTTTTACGGAACCATCAAACTTGGTTGCAGATATCATAAGTTATGTGATATTAATTAGTAAATTTATAGGGGCTGACCAGAAAGCCGGATAAATAAATAAACATAACGCATTAATTGTTTTTGTCAAGAAAGATGGTTTCGTAAAAAGTCTTCAATTCGGTCAGTGGAGTATTTTTTAATGGAAGGACGACCTATACAAGATATGTTTCAGGCGATTGCGCCGAGATATGATTTTTTAAATCGTCTCCTCAGCTTGAGGCGTGATGTACAATGGCGACGAGTATTGGTAAAAGCGCTCCGGGTGCCGAGAGATGCACGGGTATTGGATATGGCTACAGGTACCGGAGACGTTGCCCTGGAGATCGGACGCCGGAAAGGGATATCGGTTACAGTGTGGGGGGTTGATTTTGCCTTTGGAATGCTCCAATTAGGCAAAAATAAAATAGCCCGAACTAAATATTGTGTTGATATCAGACAGGCCCAAGGTGATGCGTTCCACCCTCCATTTAAACCAGGGGGATTCGATGCGGTGACCATGGCCTTTGGCATTCGAAACATCTCGGATAAAAAGAGGGTATTGAAAGTCTTCTATGAATTCCTTAAAAAAGGTGGACAGCTCCTCATTCTGGAGCTTACGCTCCCCAAAATAGGCTTTATGAAAAATTTGTACTTTATCTATTTTCAAAAACTCCTTCCTGTGATAGGTAAGATATTATCCGGGAGTTCAGGGGCCTATAGTTATCTTCCGGATTCGGTTCGGAAATTTCCCTCTCAAAAAGATTTTTGCGAGCTCATGCGAGAGGCGGGCTTTGAAAAAGTTTCCTATAAACGACTCACTCTTGGGATCTGTACGCTTTTTACAGGATTTAAACCCGAGAATAAGGCTTAATCAATCCACAGATTATAATGTTCACCGACAACTATCAACGGACATTAAAGAATACGGTTAAAAAACAGGTTCAAAGTTCAAGGGATCAACGGACAACTATCAACGGACATTAAAGAATACGTGATTTAATAACATGGACTCAGGTCGCATTCCCTCTTTTCGAAAAATTATTGTTCCGTGGTATTCTTCCACCATATTTTATGGGATTGTTTTGGTTGCTTCGGCCGCGGTTGTAGCCTTCGGAATTACAGGTATTGCTGTTGCTGAAAGCGGGCCCGATCATAAGGCTTTTTATCTATTTCCGTTAACCCTGTCATTCCTTGGAGGAATTCTTTTCGTTGCCAATCTGAAGAGATTATTATCGGGACTTATTAAAAAGCTAAAATGGGATGGGTACTACTAGGAGGCTGTCCGAGAATTCTGATCCTACTGCAAAAGAGTGAGAACGAGACATAATTATCGGACAGCGTCATAGAGCGAAGAATGTCGCCATAACACTGTATCATTTTTCCAATTCTTATCATCCTTGTAGGGATATTGGAGATTATAATGGAGCCCTCGGCTTTCTTTTCTTAGCATGGCGCATTGTATGATCATGTCCGCAACCTCAGCAATATTCCGCAATTCTATGAGGTCTCTTGTGACCTTGAAGTCCCAATAATATGCCAAAATTTCCTTCTTAATATTATCGATACGATGTTTTGCCCGAGAGAGTCTCTTGTTTGAACGTACGATCCCTACGTAATTCCACATAAAACGACGGATTTCATCCCAGTTGTGAGATACCATAATAGCCTCGTCACTGTCTGCAGCCCCTCGGGGGTCCCATGCAGGAAGTTCAGGGATTGCGCTGTCGGAAATAGAACTTAGATCTTGTATAGAGTGATGCGCTGCTTTATGCGCAAATACAAGAGCTTCTAAAAGAGAATTGCTGGCAAGACGGTTTGCTCCGTGAAGACCGGTACAGGCCACTTCACCGATAGCATAAAGCCGTTTAATATTAGTCCTCCCCGCCTTATCGGTAACAACCCCTCCACACATATAGTGGGCTGCCGGGACAACAGGGATCGGTTCTTTTGTCATGTCAATTCCGTAAGAGAGGCATTTTTTATAAATATTAGGGAATCTCCGCCTGATAAAATCAGGATTACGATGCGTGATGTCGAGATAGACCGACTCATCTCCACTCTTTTTTAGTTCCATGTCAATTGAGCGTGCCACGACATCCCGACAGGCCAATTCTTTTCGTGGATCGTAATCTTCCATAAATGTATGTCCCCTGGCGTTCACCAGGATACCACCTTCTCCCCGCACCGCTTCGGATATAAGAAAATTTTTTGCTTCAGGGTGATAGAGACAGGTGGGATGAAACTGCACAAATTCCATATTTGAAACCTTTGCGTCCGCCCTGTATCCCATGGCTATACCGCCACCGGTTGCTACATCCGGGTTGCTGGTATATAGATAGACTTTGCACGATCCTCCGGTAGCAAGAACAGTTGTCTTTGCCCCAAAGGTATGAACTTCATTGTTGTCAATATCGAGGACATGGGCCCCACAGCAAAAATTTTCGTGGTTGGCGATTATTAAACCGCGCTTGAGGCTTTTTGAATAGGTGATCAGATCTATAGCGATATGATTCTCAAAGATGATGATGTTTTTGTGCTCCCGGGCCGTTTCAGCCAAGGTCTTCTCTATCTCATTGCCGGTCATATCACTTGCATGTACAATTCTGTTTCTGGAATGGCCCCCTTCACGGCCCAAATCAAATATCTTTTCATCCGGTCGCAGGGTAAAGTGTACACCCATATCGAATAGTTCCCGGATTCTGGCAGGCCCATCTCTTACTATCATGTCAACTACGGATTTATTGCATAATCCGTCACCGGCCTGAAGGGTATCCTGAATATGAAGATCAAAAGAGTCACTTGGGTCAAAGACCGAGGCGATCCCCCCCTGGGCATACCTGGTATTCCCTTCCATTATATCTTTCTTGGTTATCACGGCTACTGTACCGTGATCTGCCACCTTTAGGGCAAATGTAAGACCGGCGATTCCGCTTCCGATTACCAGAAAATCTTTCTTGTATTCCATGATGGATAACTATCCTGTTTGTAACTGTTCAGGCACCTTGCCACTTTTTTCAAAATACGCCTTCACCGGATTATTGCAGGGATCTTTATTGTATAGAAAGACAAGAGCACCGGCAGGCATGAGTACCGGTGCTATATGAGGCTGTCCGAAAATTCTGATCCTACTGCAAAAGAGTGAGAAACGGCCCAAATTTCCGCAAGTTTTCGTCAAATAGGCCTGCTATTCTCCTCAAATTTGCGAAAATTTTGTCTCGTTCTCACTCTTTT
>JAUVFC010000144.1 GCA_030594505.1 Desulfobacterales bacterium | reverse complement strand
CTTTCTTTGTACACATTTGGCATACTTTTTACCTCCAATCAAGCGCATTGAGGACTTTTTACAGAGTTAGAATGTACGCATCCGGTATCTTTTGGAGAGCTTAGGACATTTGAGGATTGGCTTGCGAGGAGTTGTTTAATACTTTTCAATAAAAAGGATATCGTGAAAGGTTTTTGAAGGAGCATGCAAGCATATCCTTCTCTCATAATTTTTTGTGCCTTGTCATCCTGGGGATTGCCGGTAAGGATAATTATGTTTGCATTAGGGTCAAGCTGTTTAATTTTTTGACATGACTCGTATCCATTCATGATAGGCATACTTATGTCCATCAGGACGAGATCAGGTCTTAAAGCCTTATATTTTTCAAATCCTTCAAGACCATTTGCTGCGTTTTTAATGGCGTAGCATCCTTCAATCTTTAAAACTTCCACAAGGAGTC
This sequence comes from Desulfobacterales bacterium, assembly GCA_030594505.1. Classification (GTDB taxonomy): domain Bacteria; phylum Desulfobacterota; class Desulfobacteria; order Desulfobacterales. The sequence goes on along the minus strand of JAUVFC010000144.1, from coordinate 4,691 downwards.
TGGAAAAGTGTGGATCATCGTCTACCACGAGTATTTTTTCACGTCTCATCTTTCCCCCTCCCTAAATTGGCGGAAAATACGCCGTCTCCTTTAACCCTGTTAGTTCATAAATTTGCTGATAATCTACATTTTTTCATAGCGCAACCTCCTTTTGCCCCTTATCGATCATTCTTCTCTGAAATCCTTCAAAATCCAAGATTCGCTACTGCCTCTAAACATTCCCCGCTAAGTCCTTGTAGGCCTATATCTATTTTTCTACTTTTATTACAGTGCAAAAGACTATCGATAAGTATAGCCATCCCGGAATACTCAAAATTTTTCACCCGACTAAAATCTAATAAGATTTTCTTTTCGCCCAGATCTATCGCGTAATCCAAATACATTTTCATAGAACGTACAGTGCTCCCGTCCAGGTGGTTCTTAATTTGGAAAACCACTTCACCATTTTTTCTTACTTTTATTAACATGTCTGAAGCCCCTCCCGTCAGTAACCTGCAGAAACTTGGATAGAACAACCTCGGTCGTTCAAGCGGCTCTTTCGCAACCAAAGCTAATATTAGTGCCGGACAGCAGACACTGCTCCTGCTGCTGTTCCATAAGAAGTTCTGAAACCTTTTCTTTCAACTCTGTTGTATTAGAACTTTTAACAATATAACCCCCGGCCTCCTTCAAGCGGGGGTCTTCTATGTAACTGTCATACGCTGTTGCAATGATGACCGGAAGATACGTGTCTTTTTTCTTTATCATGTCAAGAAGTTCCCAGCCGTTCGGTCCTCTTAAAAAAAGATCGAGCACGACCAAATCCGGCGCGCACGCTTCAATCTGAGTCATGGCCTGATGGCCATCATTGGCTGTAATCACGTCGTATCCATCTTCAGTCAACTCTTCCTGATAAAATTGTTGTATGCACGTCTGGTCATCTACTATCAAGATTTTTGCCATTTTATTTTCTCCTGCTCTTGTTGTGGGATATTTTGATTTTGATGTTAAGGATTTCGCAAAAAGTCCAAGACACACACTCTCCTTTCACTTCTTACGAATCATCAGTGTGTGGAATACAAGGATACGTTTTTAACGTAAAAACAGAATACCGGTAATAGAGGTATGAGTAAATAGGACAAGAACTGATTTATATGAAGGTATTTTTATGACTTTTTTGTAGGATATAGTCCTACAAGATGCCATTACTGGATGGACACTATTTGACAAGATTGTTCTTAATAGCAAAGCGGGTCAGATCTGCATTGTTTCTAAGATGAAGTTTCTCGAGGACTCGCGACCGGTAAGTATTGACCGTCTTTATGCTGAGGCATAATTCTTCGGCAATCTCAGTGGCTTTTCTGCCGTTGGCGATAAGGCACAAGACCTGGAGTTCGCGGTCCGAAAGAGATTCCACCGGCGAAAAGTTGGCGCCTTCTCCGATTAATTGCAAGGCGAGTTCTTCCGAGGCTTCAGGACTGAGATATCTCCGGCCGGCGCATACCTTTCGCACCGCATCTATTAATTCCTCCGGCGCTGCCTGTTTGTCCAGGTATCCTTTGGCGCCGGCACGCAGGATACGCACAGCATATTGTCTGGCTGGATGAACCGTCAGGATCAGGATAGGCAATTCTGGAAATAAGCCATGAATGTGTTTGGTAGCATCGAGGCCGTCCATGTCCGGCATGGAGATATCGAGTAAGACTATATCCGGTCTGTTCGCCCGAACCTTTTCGATAATCTCCCGACCATTGGACGACTCATCAATCACCTTCATGTCAGAGGCTTCATCAAGGATACGGCGTAGTCCCTCCCGCAGGATCCTGTGGTCATCGGCGATGCTAATTGTGATCATAGAGACTCCTGCGCTCCAGTAATAGAAGATTGCCTGTAAGTGACCGGAACCTGCACGGTTACCTCTGTTCCCTTGCCTGATTCACCTTTAATCTCCATGACGCCTGATAAGATTTCGGTACGCTCCCTCATGCCGGATATGCCTGTAGAGAGAGGAGATCGTATCTTCGACGGTTCCAGCCCCGTGCCATTATCCGCGATCTGAACGAAAAGAGTTTCTCCTTTCTGGTTTATACCTATGGTTACCACGGAGGCTTTTGCATGCCGGGCAACATTGGTCAAGGCTTCCTGGACAATCCTGTAGATGCCTGTTTCAAGATGACCGGCCAGGCGTTTATCCGGCAGATCAAGCAGTGTTAAGCATTCTATGCCTGAGCGTCGCTCAAACTCTGAGGCATGCCACTCAATAGCCGGTCCCAGCCCCATATCATCAAGGATGCCGGGTCTAAGTCCGGTTGATATTCTCCTGACCGCGCTGAGTGAACCGTCTATCAAGCCACACATCGCCTGAAAGCGGTTCTTCGCAGCGATCTCTCCATCAGGGACATAGCGCTTTAACCAGGCGGCGTCGAACTTGAGAGCCGTCAAGACCTGCCCGAGTTCGTCGTGGAGTTCCCGTGAAATCCGGCTGCGCTCTTCTTCCTGAAGGTCAATCATCCTTTCCGACAAATGCTGGAGTTGTTTCTCATAAGATTTACGTTCGGTAATATCCTGAAAAACCAGCACTGCTGTAATCATGCCCCCTTTGTCTTCTATTCCGGGAGAGATGGTAATGTGCCAAATCCGACCATTAATGTCTTCAACCTCCCTGTTTTGTGTCTGTCGCCCCTTGATGGCTTTTCGACACGGAGTACTGACGTCACACCGTTTACCAAATATGGCCTGGCACGGTTTACCAAGGAGCCCTTTGCCAAAGGTCCTCTCAAAAACCGGATTGGCAAAATTGATGGTCATATTCTCGTTAATCACGGCCAGGGGGTTCACCATGGTGGCCAATATGGAATTGAGCTTATTTCTCTCCTGTTCATAAAGGGCTTGTGACTTCTGTAGAGCTTTTTTCAATTTTTTCTGGTGGACGACCTTCTGGATGATGCTCGGCACCAGTGAAAAGAAATCACCGGATTTTACTATATAATCGTACGCCCCGAGTTTCATGGCGTTGACAGCAATGCCTTCATCACCCTGGCCGGTAACCACGACCACCGGGATCTCTTTATGACGCCTTTTCAGTTCTTCGAGAAAGTCGAGTCCGTTCATATCCGGCAGCAGATAATCGGTGATAATTATATCCGGATTTATCTGATCAATGCAATCAAGACAGTGCCCGATCTCCCCAAAAGAATCTACTTGGGCCTCAGGGAACTCTCTTTTAATGGTCCGTTCCATGAGTTCCAGGTGGGCATCCTCATCCTCTATGATTGTTACCTTCAAATTTCTATCTCCAACTTCTCTCCAGGTTGTGCCCTTTCTTAATGGAGAGGCAGTTTCAAAATTGAACATTTTGAAACTGCCTCTGTGGTCTATCGCTCTACGGTTGGCGGCTTATTAATGAGCATCCAATAGCAATCCAAGCTGCGGATCTTTTCTTCAAACTCCTTGTAACCTATCGGTTTGGTCAGATAACTGTTGGCATGATATTTATAGCACGCCTCAATATCGTCCGTCTGCTCAGAGGTAGTCAACATGACCACCGGAACCTTTTTGAGTTCAGGGTCTTCCTTGATCTTTTTGAGTACGTCTATGCCGTCAATCCCGGGAAGTTTTATGTCCAGGAGGACTACCCCCGGGGTAGGATATTGGTTTCTATTAGAATATTTGCCCCGATTAAACAGATAGTCCAGGGCCTCCTCGCCGTCACATACGGTATCGACCCGATTGGCATTCCCGGCCTTTCGTACGGCCCGTACGGTCAATTCCGCATGCGCTTCCTCGTCCTCAACGAGTAGGATGCTGGTCGGCTCAAAAATCATCTGTATTCCTCCTTATAGTAAAGTAAAATGTGCTCCCTTTCCCTATCTCGGACTCTACCCAGACATGTCCCTCATGCAGTTCAATGACGCGCTTGACAATTGTCAGGCCTATGCCGGTACCCTCAATCTTTTTGGCAGCCGGTAATCTCTGAAATATATTAAAGATCTTGTCGAAGTACGTCTTCTCGATTCCTATACCGTTATCCCTTACAAAAAAAACGGTCTCGTCCCCCTCCTTTTCAGCACCGACCTCGATCCGGGGTGAGGGGTTGTCTTTGCCGATATACCTGACCGCATTGGCCATGAGATTGTCAACTACCTGGCCCAGGCGCTTCTTCTCTCCGTAGAGAGACGGCATATTTTCGGGGACCTCAACAATGATACCACGCTCCTTTATCTGGGCTTCAAGGGAGCCCACAGCCTCTTTTACAAGCTCGCCAAACAATATCTCCGCCTTTCTTTCGGTTATGCGCCCGATGCGAGAAAGGTCGAGTAAATCACTGATCAGGCCTTCCATCTTCCGGGTGGCTTCACTTATCCGCCCCAAGTATCGTTCACCCTTTTGACCGAGGAGTTCGTCGAAGTCTTCTCTTAATGCCCCGATGAAGCCCTCAATGGTGACGATGGGTGTCTTGAGGTCGTGGGAAACCGTATAGACAAAAGATTCAAGCTCTGCATTCTTATCAGACAATTCCTTGAGCAAGGCCTCACGTTCCTTTTCCGTCTTCTTGCGCTCGGTTATCTCATAGAGGGCCTGATCCCGGGCCACCTGGTACATCTCCATTCTCCGCATGAAAGAATAAAGGAGGAGGGATAAACCGGCCGAGAGGCCGAGGCCGAAGACGAGAAACAGCAGGTGAATCGTATAGTGCAGTCCCTGGTGAGCGG
>JAUVFC010000088.1 GCA_030594505.1 Desulfobacterales bacterium | reverse complement strand
TGATTTCTAAAAAACCGATCAAAATAGTCCGGGGCAGAGTCCTGTTGGTTGTGAGTATTTTGCTTGCGACCGTTATGGGCTGCGGCCCCATTGAACGTTTGGTGCGATCGGAGGGATCTTACAGAACAGAAGATTACCGCAGGGCGTTCGAGAGATGGACAAAAGAGGCACGGATTTATCGGGGGCTTGATATGGAACTGATAGTTTCGGCCACGTTCAAGTCTGCTGATTATCGGAAGGGATATGCAAGGGAGTACGCCGAGACATATCTTTTGTCCGATGAAGATGAGCTTAAGTTTAAACGGGACCAGATGAAAGCGGCCGAAGAATTCCACGATTTTGTGATGGCTGCCTTTATCCCGGACGACAAGTGGAATGATTTTGAAAAAAAAGACTCAATCTGGAAAATCTACCTGAGCAACGACAAAAACGATCGAATAAGCCCTTTAGAGATTAGAAAATTAAATAAAAAAGACCCGGTAGTCGGACAGTTCTTCCCTTATGTAAGTCCGTGGAGGCAAGTGTATGCCTTGAGGTTTGCGGTCACGATGCCGGGGCAAGAGGAAGCCTTTATCAGTGCGGATACCCGTTCGATTACCCTGACGCTAACAGGAGTAAGAGGGACGTGCGATATGTTTTGGGAATTGAAGATTGAAGAGTGAAGAGTAGGAAATGGGTTTGCTTAACTTCTAATTTATAGTATAGAGAGCCAGTTTCAAAACGTCTCCTTTTACCCAATCTCTGTGTCAGGCTCAAATTATGCACGAAGTGAAGCGTCAGCGCTATCCTCGATCCGCCTCAGGCGGACCTGTGGTTAGAATTTTTACCTTCCCCCGGCGACGGGACTTACAGCTTGACCTTGGGACAAAATCGAACGTTTTGAAACTGGCTCTAAAATTTTGATTTTTTAGCCAATGGTTTTGACGCGTTAAGACGGTTTATGCATCCAGCGACGAGCATCAGGTCCATGTGAAGGCCGCGAAGTTCAACCAAAGGATGGTTAACAATCGTCAATAATCAATCGTCAATCGTCAATTAAATTAAGGAGGTGCAATTTGTTGTTTGATAGTATTGCTTATGCCATGGGCGCAGGAGGCGCCGAGGGAGGACAGGGCGGAGGATTTCAGGCCCTGATTCCGCTCATCCTGATGTTTGCGATCTTTTACTTTCTGTTGATTCGTCCCCAGCAGAAAAAAATGAAAACACACCGCGAAATGTTAAGTAATCTGAAAAACGGCGACCAGATTATAACCAACGGGGGCCTCTACGGAAAAATTACCGGTCTTACGGATACCATGGCAACCGTTGAAATAGCGGACAGGGTGCGTATTAAGGTGAGCCGTTCTCATATTGGCAATCTGGTACAACTTGGACAGGACCCTAATTCGGGCCAGTAAAAATTCTGCAACAGAATAAGGAGTACTAATTGAAGACCTTAAAATGGCGCAGCATTTTGATTCTTGCGGTTTTTGTGGTTGCTTGTGCATATGTGTTTCCATCATTCGGAGTGCCGATATGGTGGCCCAATCTACTCCCTTCGGAAAAGATCCATCTCGGATTAGACCTGCAGGGGGGTATGCACCTGGTGCTGGAAGTGGAATCGGACAAAGCGGTTGAAAGCGCTGCGGAGCGAATAGCGCAGGAACTCAAGACATCGCTCATAAAGGCCAAAATCAGGTACAGAGATCTTGAGCGTATTGACGGGAACAAGATCAGGCTCATGATATTAAATCCCCGGCAAGCAGCTTCTTTTGAGGATGTTATAAAAAAATCGTTTGGAATCCTCGATATCACCTCAAAAAGCACAGACGGGGATAAGCCTGTGTTTCAACTTGCCCTCAAAGAGGAGGAATCCAGATACATCAAAAGATTGGCGGTTGACCAGGGATTGGAGACGATCCGTAACCGTATTGATCAATTTGGTGTAAGTGAGCCCGATATCCGTCCCCAGGGGGAAAATCGGATATTGATACAACTCCCCGGAATAAAGGATCCCAAAAGGGCGATTGAATTGATAGGAAAGACAGCGCTGTTAGAGTTCAAACTGGTCGATGACGAACACAGTATTAAAAATGCTCTCAAGGGTGTGGTCCCTCCCGGCGACGAGATTCTCTATCAGGTGGAGGTGGACCCTGTAACCAAGCAGGAGACCAGGACTCCCTATCTGATCAAGAAAAGGACGTATCTCACGGGTGAGTATCTGACTGATGCCCGGGTTCAGATCGATTCCCAGTACAATGAGCCGTATGTATCGATTGAATTTGATAAAAAAGGGGCAAGATTATTTGAACAGGTGACCGGGGCAAATGTGAAAAAACGCCTCGCCATTGTTCTTGACGGCACTGTATATTCTGCCCCTGTTATTCAAGAGAAGATCTCCGGAGGCGAGGCGCGAATTACCGGAAATTTTACCACCGAAGATGCCCATGACCTTGCGATCGTGCTCAGGGCCGGCGCGCTTCCCGCCCCTGTTAATATCCTGGAAGAGCGCACTGTTGGCCCATCTCTGGGACGTGATTCAATCGAAAGCGGACTCTCCTCCATGCTGATCGGCGGTATTTTGGTGCTCTTGTTTATCCTGATCTATTACAAGGGGGCCGGTCTTATAGCAAACACCGTACTCTTTATGAATATTATCCTGATTGCGGCCGTCCTTGCGGCATTCAGGGCGACACTCACCCTTCCGGGGATTGCCGGTATCATCTTAACGATCGGTATGGCCGTAGATGCGAATGTGATCATATTTGAGCGGATCCGCGAAGAGATTCGCATGGGAAAGACGCCAAGGGCCGCGGTAGAAGGCGGATATTCCAAAGCGATTCTAACGATTCTGGACGCCAATATTACTACTTTGATAGCAGCGCTGGTACTGTTTCAATTCGGCACAGGTCCGGTAAAGGGATTTGCCGTTACCCTCAGTATCGGTATTGTGGCAAGTCTTTTTACCTCGATCATAGTTTCACGGCTTATTTTTGATTATTTTCTTCTTCAGAGGAGGGTTAAGAGCATCAGTATTTGATGATTTCGTAAAAAAGTGCCCAATACCCCCTCTCCCTTGATGGGAGAGGGTCGAGGGGAGGGGAAATATGACTTGTTACGCGGTCATCTTCAGATATCGTAACTTAATAGAAGCTGTTAAAAACGAATCGGAGTATTTATGGAGTTAATCAAACCGAACATAAACATAGACTTTGTCGGAAAACGGAGAATAGCCTTTATTGTGTCCCTGGCACTGGTTATTATGAGTATTGCTTCTCTGGTAATGAAAGGCGGTCCCAAGTATGGTATTGATTTTGCCGGAGGGATGCTGATCCAGGTAAAATTTTCACAGTCGATCACCCCGGGTGAGATCAAGGGAGTCCTCAGTACTGTAGGCATTGAAAAGGCATCCGTGCAGCAATTCGGAGACGTTGGGGATAAGGAATACCTCATACGGGCTGAGAAATCATCCGAAGCCACGGAAAGGCTCGCCGACAAAATCAAGGTAACTCTTGAGGCCGCCTGCCCTGACAATAAAGTGGAAATCCGCAGAGTGGAAATGGTCGGTCCCAAGGTAGGAAAGGACCTCCGTGAAAAGGCCCTTAAAGCCCTGTTCGCCGCCATTCTCTTAATTGCCGTCTACATCTCCGGAAGATTTGAATTAAAATGGATCACCGGCATCATTGTTGCGATGGTACTGTTGATTGCGATTTATCTGTTTTCTATGTTTCATGTGCATATTCCGACCTTGATTGTCATTGCTCTTTTTGTCACAGTGGGACTTTGCGTCTATCTACAGCTCAGGTACGCTCTGGGGGCTATCGTTGCGTTAATACACGACGTGATAATCACCATGGGGATCTTTTCCCTGGCCGACAAAGAATTTACCCTGCCAATTGTTGCGGCCCTTCTCACCATAATAGGATATTCTCTGAACGATACCATTATCGTGTATGACAGAATTCGGGAAAATCTGCGCAAATACCACAAAAAATCTTACAGCACAATCATCAACAAAAGTATCAATGAGACATTAAGCCGAACCATACTCACCTCTGTAACAACACTTGTGGTGGTTGTGGCCCTTTTTATGTTTGGGGGAGGGATTATTCACGATTTCGCTTTTGCCATGGTGATAGGGATCATTGTGGGGACCTATTCCTCCATCTACGTAGCAAGTATGATTCTGATTCTATTGCAAAAAGGGACAGCTCCATTTTGGGGGACTTCAAGAAAGACGGTTTCGTAAAAATCCCATGCCCCCGCCTGAGAAATTTACCGTCGGCGTGGTTTATGCCTGCCGCAGTGCGGGTCGGCCGGAGTATTGCCTGTTCGGCGACGAAGACAGCGGCCGTTCAAGGGTCGAGGCAGACCGGCTTGGGCATGGGGATTACCTTTAAGGTCTCTGAACGGTTAGTTGAAGGCATGGAACAGTTGAGGACGGGTTATCGTTTCATCGATATCCGGGCGCCGTCCCTATTTTGCCCCAGCAGCCTTGGCAAACTGAGTATCGACGAATTTTTCCAGATCGATCTTGCTTTTCATGAGCTTCATCTTGTCGCACATGTAATCCTGAATGGCAGCAAGATCCTTTATCACTGGAAACAGTTCTCCGGTGGTGATCCGATCAGGCGGATCGGTGAGAACACGTTCTATGACGGCCTTGTCCTGGCCAAGAAAAGTAGCGCCGATGGCCGCGGCCGCTGAAGGTTGGGACTCAATAGACATTCCGGACTTCACCAGACTGTTTGTCAGCTCATGAATCGCATCGGGATGTTTCCCTATCACATCATCCCTGACAACAAAGACGCAGCAAGGGTGTTTAGGCCAGAGATCTTTGGAAAGATAAAATTCCACTCCAAACCCGGCTGCTATGGCCTGTGATCCGATCGGTTCGGCAACGATATATCCGGCAATTTCACCCTCTTCGTCATACTGAATGGCCTCCGGCATCATCGCCGGCGCCATAACCTCCAGAAAGACATCAACTCCAGGTTCATTGCTGGTACCCGGTTTCAGGCCATTTTCGGCCAGGAGTTTGTGAAAAAGCATATTGTGAATCGATAGTTGATATGGAATAAGGACAATTTTCCCCGCAAAATCTTCGATCTTTTCGACGTTGGCAGCCTTGTTCTTTACGAGTATGCTTCCCGCCTTGTGTGTAAAAAGAATTAACTTGATACCCACACCGGACTTAAAGAGATCCATGGCTGTCGGCGCCAAAACAAAAGCGCCATCAACACTCCCATCAGTCAAGGCGTCTGCCACTTCATTCCATCCCGTCTTGAGTACTGTCTCAAGAGTACAGTGCTCAAAAGATTCTTTCCCTTTTTTCAGTTTCAGATCTGTGACACCTAAGATTAGATGATCCGTTATCTTGAGATGTGCTATTTTGATGACCGGTTTGTCTGCCATATCGTACCTCCTTGGTGGTTTTTATGTGCTATTCCGTTTATCCTGAATTCCCAATATTTCCAAGATATAATGAGTTTCTCCACTGTTAGGCCGGGAAAGGGGTTGTTTGCTGATCGCGATCCTCGACACCTGTTACATTAATACATGACTTTTCGGACATCGTAGCCACAACTTAAGTATTAAATATTTGTGGGTAACCCCCCGAAATATCAGGTAATACCTGGCCCCCATCGCTGCTCGGGCCTTAAAAAAGAGCTATCATCTACATCTAAAAAAATGTCGAAACTTCTTCTTTCTGATCACTTTCTTGATATCGTTTATATGAAGACCGGCGTTTTCCCTGCCCGTTGTAATAATTTCATCAGCCCTGGTGAAATCCGCCCAGTTAATATCCCTAACGTCCGGGGCTATGACATAGTCGGCCTTCTTAATCTTCTCTCTGGCCAAGGCATATCTTGTTATTGCGTCCGACCTGGAGACTATATCAAGCCCGCTCTTTGGTTCTTCGCTTTCATTGATATCTCCGCAGACATCAACCCCGATGACCACATCGGCCCCCAGTTGCAAAGCCGCTTCAATAGGAACAGCGTCGATCCAACCGCCGTCAATAAGAAACTTCCCGTCAAATAAAACCGGAGATATAATGCCCGGCAAGGCACAACTGGCTGCCACAGCTTTTCTCAGATCTCCTTTTTTAAAGATGAATTCCTCACCATCATTCAAATTGACCGACGTGGCGGCAAAAGATATTTTGGTGTCTTCTACATTAATATTATCTATCAGATAAGCCAAATTATTGTTAAAGGTATCCTCTGAAATGAAGGATTTTCTGGTCATGGAAATTGTATAGAAAACACTCTTTCTAATAAAAGATGAAAACTTATAGAATATGCCTTCGCCCGCTTCTTTATCTTTTTCCTTCAAAAAGTCGAACTTCGCGCTCTTGAACACATCGCTTGTCAGGTATGAATAAACCCGTTGTTTCAAAATGTTAAGGTCTGTTTCCGTCGCATACATAGCGCCTATGATAGCCCCCATACTGGTGCCTGTGATGATATCAATCGGTATATTATTTTCTTCAAAAATCTCTAATATACCAATGTGTGATAACCCCCGGGCTGCTCCGCCGCCCAGGGCCAGACCTACTTTAAACTTTTCCCTCATAAGACTATCAAAATTTCCTCTTCAGTAAACTTAACAAATTGCCCTAATATATTTCTAATCGGCGAAAGCCGGGGCAAAGCTAAATACTTTTTCTCACTCCTGTCCGAAATTAACGATAGCGGTTGCTGAAACCGATATATTTCCTTACGCGAATATGGATTACGATGTTAGAAGATTTGTTATAATGTTATAAGTTGTGTTATAATTAAATATAATCGAGTATTAGAAATAATTTAATAAAAATGGCACAAATGTCTAACCTACAGTTGAACGATTTTTGAGGAAGAGATGTGCCAATATCTTGATGTAGTCCCGCCTGGGCGGGACGAAAACCACAGGCATACCCGTGGATATGTCGAGGATTTTCGCAAGCCCTTGATGCGCAAGAGATTGGTGCAGATCGAGTCAAAAATCGCTCAATTTAGGTTTAACTAATTGAACTTTGTAAAAGGTAATTTTCAAGGATGTCTTTTGTTCCCAACATTCTTATAGTGGACAATGAACCACGAGTCTGCCGCAGTCTGAAATACCTCTTTGCCGAGCAAGGTTATAAGGCGGACATGGCATATTCCGGGGGCGAAGGGATAGACCGATTAGCAGAAAAACCATACTCGGTTGCTATAATAGATATGGTTATGCCGGATATCAGCGGACCGGATATCATGGAATATATTAAATCCTATTACCCTGATACCATTGTCATAGCAATAACCGGCTATGTGTCGCCTGAATCGGCTATAGAGGCCTTGAGAAAGGGTGCATCCGACTATCTAATAAAACCTTTTAAATTTGAGACACTACATGAAGTAAT
>JAUVFC010000174.1 GCA_030594505.1 Desulfobacterales bacterium | reverse complement strand
TTACGTCCGAGCAGAACACGAGTTGTTACCTTCCCGTGCATCGGATATGCTAGCCGCCCGAATCGGGTAACTGACGGCAGGGGACTTACACCCCATAAGATTTGCAGCCTTGCCGGCTGCTCCCCCAACCTGTCAGTTCACCTGACCGGTGACTTCCGCGTTTAGCCTTGAGAAAACACCCCTTAATACTTGACAACCACCGCCAAAAGAACCATAATGAAACTATTAGGAAACCAAAGGGATGGAGGTTATTATGCCAAGTGTCACTGTTAAAAATATTCCAGACCATGCGTACGAAATTCTCAAGCAGGTAGCCACTACCAATCATAGGAGTATCAATAGCGAAATTATCTGTTTAATTGAAAAAGCAACCGTCAGTAAAGCATTCAACCCTGAGCATTATTTAATCCAGGCTAAACGCTCTAGACAAAAAACAAAACGATCCACTCTTACCGCTGATATTTTACAAAAAGCCAAGGAGGAAGGGCGTCCATGATTGTTGTAGATACTAATATCATAAGTTATTTTTATCTCAACTCAGACTATTCATCTCTTGCTGAACAAACATTTAAAAAAGATCCAATATGGTCAGCACCATTGTTATGGAGAAGTGAATTTAGAAATGTTCTGACATTTTATTTAAAGAAAGAAATCATTTTGTTGTCTGAAGCAATTGAAATCTTTGAATCAGCAGAAGAATTATTAAAAGAAAATGAATATGAAATAAATTCAGCACAAGTATTAAGTTTGTCCCACTCAAGTGGATGCTCCGCATATGATTGTGAGTTTATAAATTTGGCAAAAGATCTTAACATTTCATTGGTTACGGAAGATAAAAAGGTACTAAAAAGCTTTCCAGAATCTGCTATATCTATGCATCAATTTATCGAACCTTGCTGAAAAGGGCTACCAACTTAAAGCGGGACACTTTCCGTCATTTTGGCTCTATAGCAATTCCACAATCAAGCAAAATGTAAGGAATTCTAACCAACTGAATTTACAGGCTGTCCCGCCTTACGTTGGTAGCCCACTTAATTTTCCAATACTGCTCAAAAAGACCCCAAATCATACCAATGTACACTGATTTGTCTGGATTTGGGGATTAGTTAATGCCAACAACACCTGATAACCATTTGAAATGACTATTTTAAAAGAATCCAACCTAGTTTTGTCATCATAGTGTTTTCTTGACATTTTGCCATTAATGCCTTACAAATAAGTAAGACTATATATTAAGTAAGGAGGATATTATGGCGTTAGCAACCCTCACCACTAAAGGACAGGTTACAATTCCAAAAATAATAAGAGATTCTCTGAAATTAAACACCGGTGATAAAATTGAGATTATTATTACAGATAAAAGAGAAGCCATAATCAGGCCAGTCTCTAAAAAAGTAGATGACATTTTCTGTAAATTACATAAACCCGGCAGAAAAGCTGTATCCCTTGAAGCTATGGACGATGCGATTAGAAATCGAATGAGGGATAAATTCAAATGAAAGCCATAGATACAAATATCCTAATTCGGTTTTTAATTGGCGATGACGAGGTACAAGCAAAGAAAGTCTATGCAATATTTAAAAAGGCTGAATCAGAAAAAAAGGAACTATTTGTGCCGCTACTTGTAATTTTAGAAATGCTTTGGGTTTTAGAATCTGTTTATGAGATATCAAGGACAGAAATTTTAGAGTCTATAAGCGACCTTTTATTGATGCCAATTTTTAAATTTGATCAGCAGTCAGCTTTACAACAACTCGTCCATTCCGCACAAGGGAATAAATATCATCTTTCTGATCTGTTAATTGCGCATTCTGCCAAAATAAATGGTTGTGAGGCTGTTATTACCTTTGATAAGAAAGCATCAAAGGTCAAATTATTCAAACTTGCAAAATGAATAACATAAGTCCATCGGGATAGGGACACCCCTCACAGGGCGCCTCTCCCACACCACGCAGCATAGGGGTCCGTAGGCTGATCAGGCAGAATCATATCCTGGAGAACATAAGCCAAAGTGATTGAAACCACTTGTTCTCCCACCAATTTGCTTCTAAGGAAAGGGGACGAAATAACTTCCTCAACTATAGACCTTCACATAAATAATTGCACGGCGTTATCGGTCAAAATCCTCGACAACGTACCCCAATATGTACGCCTTACTCGAATTTTTCCCTCTATCCTTGTGCAATTAATTATCTGAAGGTCTATAATCTATGCGCCTACCTGGGAAAGTTATTCCGTCCCGTTCCTAAAGGCAGCCGCTCGGCACAAACCTCAAAATGGGGGGTTTTCGTTCAGACACTATTTAAGGGCCGAAGGACTTTCCTGCCGCAATATCTCGTAGGGGTGGGGAAGGTTGAACGTAAAATCATTCCTGGTATTGAAATCTGATCCTTTCGATCGTTTTCATGTCCGGTTGGAAAGGAAAAGACAAAACAGGACATGTCTCATCTATTTCCAGATGGGTAAACGGGGTCTCTTTGACGTTTTCGTTGTAGGTAATTACTGCAAGCTTCTCAAGATTGACAGCGTCCTCGATATTGTAGGCAAGCAGTGTCTCAAGCGCTTTCCTGTTGCCGTTTTTTTCAAAATCGTGCCACAAGAGCACCGCCATATATCCATCAACGCCCTTCAGTTCGCCTCGTGATATTCCGAGTTGCCGCTCACACGCCTTTAACCCACCTGAATATCCGAGGTTTTTCAACAGATACCTCAGATCTATCTGAACATGCGGAAGCCTTATCCCGAACTCCTGTTCGATGAAAGGAATATCAAAGGTTTTTCCATTATAGGTGACCAGAACGTCATAGTCGAAGATATCACGCTTGAACTCGGCAAGATTGTCGCCGCGGACATAGCATCGAATTCCGCTTTTGTCGAGAATGGCAATCGTAGTGATGTATGTGCCATACTCATTCATGAATCCGGTTGTCTCTATATCAAGGAAGGCTGTCTTGTCTCGGAAATGAGGGAATATCCGCCACAGATGCCGGTGTGACAAGCTGGAGGCAAAAAAAGACGGATTGCCATCCGCAATGCTCTGCTTTGAAGCAAGGACGTGATCGACCATCAAATCATACCGTTTGGATGCAACCATTTTCCCGGCCCGGTCTTCCAACAGATCGTCCCACGTGCTGATCCCTGCTTCCCACAGGCTCCTCTCGCTGACAACGCCAATTTTCGGAATATGCAGAAAGGTATTTTCGAGCATGGTAGATTCAAGATACCCGGTTGAGCTTTTTGACGGAAACCGCAAACTTTTCGCCAAAAGCTTACCACAATGCACATTCTCTGACAAGCCCCGCGCAAAAAAAAGGACGGCTCCCCGGAAGGAAAGTTGAAAAAGGCTTTGACACCACGCTAATTGATTTATAATTATACCCTGAAACAGACACAATAGTCGAGGAACAAAGATGAAAAAACCTGTTGGGGTGAAGGCTGCAAATCTGCGAAAATGTATTAACGCAAGGGAGCTTGAGTTCAAGACAACTGAAGATCTTCCACTGATGAAAAACGGCGTAATGGGACAGGAACGGGCCATACGCTCTATTACATTCGGGATGAGGATGAAGGGATCAGGCTACAATATCTATGTGGCCGGTCCTCCGAATACCGGGTCATCGTATCTTGCCCGCACGTTTATCGAAAAAGAGGCGCAAAAGGACGAAACGCCTCCGGACTGGTGTTACGTCTATGATTTCGCAGACCCGGATCAACCCAAGGCGCTGAGGCTCTTTCCCGGACAGGCCAGGGTCTTCAAAAAAGATATGGATGAACTGATTTCTTCGGTTCGGCGGGCAATATCCGGCGTTTTTGAGAGTGATGGTTACCGGAAAAGACGTGAGAAGGTTATTATGGCGTACGGAAAAAAACGCCGCGCAAGAATCGATGAACTGAACAAAATAGTCAAAGAAAAGGGATTCCTCCTCAATATTGACGAGGTGGAAATGATGGTGGTTCCCGCCGAAGACGGAAAGCCTCTGAACGAAGAGCAACTCATGGCCATGTCGGAACAAGAAAGAGATCGCCTCCGTGCGGTGAGTGATTGCCTCCAGATCGAGCTTAACAACGCCAACAGGGATTTCCTGAAATTCGAACGGGGATTGAATGAAGAACTCAAGAATCTGGACAAAGAGGTCGCTCTTCATGCCGTGGAGGGCCGTTTTTCCGACTTATGTGAAAAATACAAGAACCAGCCCGGAATTATTGCATACGTACGAGATGAGGTAAAAGCGGACTGCCTCAAAAACATCGAGGACTTCAAGAAAAAGCCACACCGCGTGCCTGTGGATTCACCGGACGGGGAGGTCCCGGTTGAACTGGTTCAGGAGGCTTCGTCCGTGCGTTATGACGTAAATATTCTCATCGACAATGCCGGTCGCTGTGGCGCGCCGGTGGTTTATGAAACCAACCCGACCTATACCAACCTTTTCGGAAAGATCGAGAAAAAGG
>JAUVFC010000162.1 GCA_030594505.1 Desulfobacterales bacterium | reverse complement strand
TTTTAAGGTAACCTGACCCTTGACATCTTCTCCTATGACAAAATTTTGTCCGCTCACTTCAGCAAGTATCCGAAATACATTATGAATATTTGCATCCTGGAATTCGAGTGATATCTTCTGCCCCGTATATTTTTCCCTGAACTCTGCTGCAACCGGTTTTTCTTTTGAGGGAACTTTCTTTTCAGGTTCAGGCTTTTTCTCAATCAGTTCTGTTACACTCTTCTGAAGTACCGCCTCCCATTCCGGAAGCCGGGCCGCTGCAAAAGGACGTGGTGGAACTGTTGATGGATCGAAATGAAGAACATAGAGGTTCTCTTTTTGTTCAAGCCGATATGGGACCATCTCACGGAGTTCCACGGCAATAAGGACCGTATCCTTCTTGTCTCGTGCCCGTACCGGGCTTATACGGTCGACCGCGCTCTTGAAACGTGTAGTAATCAACGGCCGTTCCTGGTGCTGCAACATGGTTGTATTGCCAAGAACCAGGACAACCGTTTTATCCGACCGTTTTATCTCATACGGCGACTTTTTAGAAGTCTCAATGACAACCCGGGACTTCCCCTCTTTTTGGGTCTCAAAATCGACCCGATTAATCCATGCTATCTTTTTTACAGGAGGCGCCGTATCCGGAACCTGTTCAGTTTTTGTTTCATCTTGTTCAGCAGTAACAGATACCGCATCTTCTATCTCCTCTCCCGCTGTCTCCTCTCCTGTAGAATACAAAACAGTGGGCTTTTTGTATTTAACTATCAGATCATTCCCTTCTCTAAGCACCTCGTGTTTTGCAGCCGTTTCCAGGTTAAGCCTTATACGGGCCGAGCGGGCCTCCTCCCTCCGGTCACATCTGATCGACTGAATCAGCTCGCTATCAACCGGAATTTCTTCTTTAAAAGATTCAAAAGAGGTGTTTTCAAAAATGATATCCATCCCCCGCGGATTCGGCAATGCGACATACGGCAACGGGTGTGAAGCGCTGACAACAAGCAATACATCCCTCTCGTCCTCGCTCACATATATATCATAAATTATATTCCGGGCAGAGGCGTCCTGGACGATGCCGGGTTTGGTAGCGGCACGGGGGGCGCATCCCGCTAAAAGAATCAATACCATCAGACCAAGGATTCCTGCTTTATAATTATAACTCCAAAATTTTTCTGAAGTTCGGCTCATTGCATACTCCCGTTATTATATTTTTGGGGAAGTTCTAACGTAACCTCCCGAGTTTTAATCCGGCCGGAGATATAATCTTCAAACTCTTCGTGTAAGACGACTTTATTTTTCAGTATCCTGGCTACCTTCCCGAAGTTCATTCCGATATAGGCGCCTTTGGTAATAATATATCCCTTTCCTGCGGCATCCTGGACCACGGCTTTATTCCCTTTTGGAGACATTATGATGCCTACAAGTTTA
This sequence comes from Desulfobacterales bacterium, assembly GCA_030594505.1. Taxonomy (GTDB): domain Bacteria; phylum Desulfobacterota; class Desulfobacteria; order Desulfobacterales. Next base: position 3,350 of record JAUVFC010000162.1, on the reverse strand, counting down.
ACTTGATTAATCGCTATTTTTTGAAGGGGTGTCAGCGGAACCATCCTGTCCGGTCTCTTTCTCGAGCCGGGAGGCCCTCCTTTTGCTCTGCTGCTGATAATCGGCCTGAAGGGATCTACTTTTCCCTCAGGGTTATAGGAATAAACCGCTTTTTCAGGTTCTTGTTCCTCTTTTGTAACCGGCTCCGTTATTGTTTTTTGCCCTTCTTCTAAAACGGGTTGGGTTGTTGGTTGTTGAGACTCTTTAGAAACAGGCGGCGGCGTTTCTTTCTGCACTGTTTCCGGAACAGGGGAGGGGGTGTCCTTTTTCGATTCAGCGAGTTTTGCTTTCGTCTCCTTTTGCACCGGAATTTTCCGGCGAACAACCTCCTTCACCTTAGGAGAAGAGGGGGGCTCTTTACATCCTGTTGTCAAGCAGATAAAAAAGGCGCATCCTAAAAAGAGGCACCACCAACTGCCCGCAAGCAAATTATCTCCTTGTGTTTTTCTTTTTTGAAGAAGCAGCATCCGAACCTTCTATGAACCTGTAAGTTTTTGCAATACACGAGGTGGTTATCATATACGACTTATTTTCACCTTTAATTTTTATATCAAAAACATTAACTATTCTGGGCAGCTTACTAATTTTATCGAAAAAAAGGGCTGTGTTATGGTACGAACCGTTTACCTTGATGGTGATGGGAATTTCAGCATAAAAGTCTTTTACAATATCCTCTCCGGGTTTAAACAAAAGAAACTCCAGTCCCACTGATTTCCCGGACATGGTAATCCCTTCCAAAAGTTGGGGGATCTCCTTTTTATCAGGAAGAAGCTGCTTCGCTTTTTTAAACTCTATCTCGGCCTTGTTAAGGTCTTTTTCCAATTTTGCCAGGTTCTTTGCTTGTTTTTTCGCTTTTGTCAATTCACTTTGAAGTCGGGAATATTCTCCGGTCAGCCTGGTAATCTCCTTGGTTTTGGGGGAATAAACAAGGAAATAAAAGCCGACCATCAAAACTGCAAAGGCAGCCGCGCATATTAATACCCTGTGTGCCTTACTGAGTGCGCCGATTTTTTCAAACGGAATGTTAGGGAGGTCTAAATTTTTCACTTTACCTCTTTGCGGCCGCCTGTGTGCTTATATCCGGCATATCCGGATTAAGCGCCTTGCAACTTATAATAAATTTTTTAAATTTCAAGTTCTTATCAATTTCAACCTGTTTTGAAGAGTTTAGATTAACGTCACTAAAAAATTTTGATTTTCCCAAATTTTTCATAAACTGCGCTATCGTCGCGTTATCTACCGCAACCCCCTTTATATTAAGGGCCCCCTCTTTATCTTCCATACTTTTCAACCACATCCTATTACGAACCACACACTGGGTCATGGCATCCATAATCTTAACCGGTCCGGAACGTCCGAGTTCCAGTTTTTGAATAACCCCTCTTTTTGTTTTAACAACGTCCAGTTTCTTTTCATATTTTTTTACTTTGCGAATCGTCACATGATGGATGTCCGTCTCGGCCTCAACAACATTAACCTTCTCTTCGAGCGTTGCAATCTCCCGGGACCATAAAAACCCATAATAGGCCATAGCGCTCAGCACCAGCCCGACAAGACCAACAAATATACTAACCTGCCGCCGGATATTCTCCTTTTTTCTGGCGCTCCTAAATGGCAACAGGTTAATCTTTATCATTTGTCCCCCACTCTCCGCAGCGCCAACCCAACAACAATGGCAGCCTGTGGAGCCACCTTTTGCAAGTACTGAGGATCAGAGTGTTTTACCTCTAAGAACAATGTATTAAAAGCATTAAGCAGCTCCACGTCAACAGAGGTCTCAGCTTTAAGAAGTTCAGCCAACCCTTCAATCTGCGCACATCCCCCGCTTAAAAATATACGTTTGATATTCAGATCGGTCTCGGTGGTATAGAAGAAATCAATAGCTCTCTTGATTTCATGGCACCAATTGGAAGTGATTTTCGTCACAATATCCTGTAAGGCATAGGGAGAAACTTTATCAGAGGGAGTTCCTGTTTTCACCGCCTCGGCCTCGTCAAATGAAAGGTCGAACCGGGACATGATTGCTCTTGTAATCTGTTCGCCTCCCAAAGCAACGTCACGGGTCAGGGCAGATACATTATCTTTCAAGATGTTGATATTTATCTTGTTTGCCCCTATGTCAATGAGTAATATTTCCCCTTCCTCCTCAAAAAGATAATTGGTTTCAAAAGCATTCTCCAAAGCAAAGGCGTCTACATCGATTACACAAGGAGCCAGGCCCGTTTTGTCAAGTATGTCGATATAGGTATCCACAACCTCTTTTTTCGCCGCAACGAGCATTACCTTCATCTGATTTGGATTCTGATCGCTATCCCCCAAGATATAAAAATCTATATTCATGTCTTGTACATCAAAAGGAATGTACTGCTCTACCTCAAAGTGAATCCTTTCACTCAGCTCTTCGTCGGACATCTTGGCAAGGACGATCTGTTTTATAATTACCGAATACCCTGAAATGGAAACCGCCACATTTTTTTCTCTAATCTTCAACTCTGCCAAGAGCTTCTTGATAGTATCGACTATCACGTCGGGTTTTTTTATGATCCCTTCCGAAATAGTATCCATTGGCAGGGGCCCCATCCCAAAATGCTTTAAAATCATGCCCTTAGAGCCCTGATGAATGCTGGCCACCTTAATAAATCCGGACCCGATATCCAGACCTATCAAGTGGTCCTTTTTAGAAAAACGCATAATTAGCTCTCGCCTCCAAAGACTTTGTCTTTTTCGCTTAATTGATATCCCAATGCCAATATAATTTTTCGTTTGGTTTCCATCCGGCAGGCCTTTCCTTTTTCAAGCCTGTCGATCGTTATAGGCGAGACCCCTGCTTTTCTGGCAAGCTCGGCTTTGCTTATCAAAAGAGACTCTCTAATTCGCTGTAACTTATTATCCATTTATCGACTCCCGCGGCAAAAAAGTTTGGTGACTCCGTAAAAAGTCATCAAACTTGAGTAAAAGATACGCGTTCCCTATATAAGGCAAAAATTTTCCATAATATTTTTTTATTAACAGACGCACTCGGACTGTCAAGCAATTTATAATAATTTATAGTAAATTATAATAAATTATAGTAACAATTGTATACTAACGATTTAACTTATACCATATATAGTATAAACTGATTAAAATTATCTGATGTCTGACTAACTATCTCTATCGGTCAACACCAATAAAACATAAATTTTTTGTCCTCGTTTACAGGGTGGGGTTTTTGTTGAGATGATGGTTGACTCGAATTCCGGATAAGAGTATTAGGGGGACATACAAAAATTGATAATCTCGTAAAAAGTCTTCAATTCGCTTGATTGGTC
>JAUVFC010000207.1 GCA_030594505.1 Desulfobacterales bacterium | reverse complement strand
TCAAGAGGGACCAACTGAGTCACCACCTTATCCTCAGGGGTCATGCGCTCTTCCTTCAGGCGGGTCTCTATACTTTTACTTCGGGCATCATGAATAGGAACTATCTTGATGACATTTCCGGAAGGGACGGTAGTAAACCCATGGACCTCCAGGACTGATTCAAAGACCTTGTATGCCTCGTTCACCGAGATCTTCTTCGGAGAAATTATAGTTACTTTTCCTCTAACCTTGTTATCAACGACAAAGTTCTTGCCGGTCAACTCGCTGACAAATTTTATAAAGAGAGCAATATCCACATTATCAAAATCAATGTTTACAAAACGGGCGTTTCTCTTTTTCCCGGAGACCTCTGTTTTCCTGACTACTCTTTTCTTCGGCGGCTTCGGTTTTGCCTTAGGACTGGCAGGCTGTCGCGGGGCAACAGTTTTTGGACGGCCTTGACCAATCACGCGCTCTTGGGAGGTGGAAGGCGAAACCCCCTCCTCTCCTGCAACTCTCGCCCCAAACAGATCCGGATTCTTCAGTGTCGCAAGGGCAAAAGTCAAAAAAATCACCACAAGGAATTTTACCGGTGGTCTCCTGTTCTCTTTACATTTATCATTTTTCATTGTTATTCGTTGTTCGTTATTGGTCATTGGCATGTGGATTGTCGATTGTCGATTGTCAATCTTAAATCTTCACTCTTCAATCATCAATTCCTCATATTCCGGATACCCATGCAACCCGATCAAATCCTTATCCGCCCGTGCCCACTCTCTGACTCTTTTATCAAATCCAATCGCGGTCTTCAAGTGGTCTAAGCTCGCAGACAGATCATTAAGCCGTGCATAAAGACAGGCTAAATTATAATGGGGATCCACGTAGTCGGGATTTAATTTAATCGCTTTTTCAAAAGATCTCCGGGCCTCGGGATAACTTCCCTCACCAAGATAAATCACACCGAGATTGTTCAGGGCAAGAACAAAATTCGGCGTCCTTCTTAACACCTGCAGGTATTTCTTTTTGGCGTCCCGCAACCTCCCATTCTTCTGATAACGCAATGCCTCATTATAAATAACCTGGAGTTTTTCTTCCTTCTTTACAACAGGCCTTTCCAGGGCCGCGGGATCCGGATGCATCTTGTCCCGGATGGAAGAACTATTGATATGTTGACGATTGAACCATGAAAAGATAATTATGGCAAGGCCGGACAACAAAATTAGAGATACCGGCAACCATGTCCAGGGTGAGAATGATCGCCCCCCCTTTTCCGCGGAGACCACTCCGTCATAGTAGCCAAAACCACCGTTTTTCTCTTTCTGGGCCTTTCTCAAGGCATCGTGTATGAAGCTCATTGTCGTGTTGCGGGTTTATTAAGTTAGAACTGTCCTCTGTCCTCTGTCCTCTATCTCTGACTTCTGTCCTCTATTCTCTGTCCTCTGACATCTGATACAACAACCCTCTTGTCCGTACCCCGATAATCCCGTCAGCTTTTAGACCAAAATCGCTTTGAAATCTTCGAACCATCTCTATCGTTATATTACCATATAAGCCTGTTGCCTCAACCGGATATCCGTTTGCTTGAAGAATCTGCTGAAACCTTAAAACATCAGGACCGCTCGTACCCAGATTCCAATCCTTTTCTTCATCATAGTATGGAAAAATCCACGAGCCGATCCCCTCACAATGTTGTAAGACAAAACCTTTCGAAACTTCACGATCCTTCCCGGCGCTGTTGATAACAATCGCGCCGTCGGCAGTCACCTCCTTTATCAAGAGATATGTCTCTTCCGAAGCCGGATTGCTGTTTATATGCATCCGAAATGGTTTTCGAAGCATAATATAGCGCTCCGGTTTGATCTTAAATAAAAAAATACCCAGGTGAATTCCATCCGCAACATTGTTCCCATGTCTCTTTTTTTCATAAAAAAGCTTAAAGAGCAAGGCAAGGCTTGTTTCTTCATCCAATAAAATCGAACTCTTTTCTTGAAGTTGAGATGATGGTTCCGGCAAAACCGGCTCGGGCTTCTCTATAATTAAATACCATCCCCCGGCTATTAAAACAGCCATCAGCGCCAAAAATGCCGTAATCAGCGTATACTTCCGGTTCCACCTTTTTGAACCTCTTTCAAAGATATCCCCCCGAATATCATTGATCGCTTTCACGACCGTGTTCCTGGTTACCTTGAACTCATTTTTTGAATAGGCAATGAGAAGAGCACGATCACAAACAGCATTAATTCTCCGCGGATGTCCCTTTGAATAGGCATATATTGCATTAATGGCCCACCATGAAAATCCGAGATTACCCTTTGCGCCTGCAACAAGGAGTCTGTGTTCTATGTATGTCCGCACATCCTCACGGGCAAGAGGCATCAAATCATACCAGACCGTAATCCGTTCCTTAAGCTGCCTCAAAGCAGGTGCAGCCAGAAGTTCCCTCAATTCGGGTTGCCCGACAAGCACAATCTGCAGCAACTTCTCTTTTTCTGTTTCCAGGTTGGAGAGCATTCGGATCTCTTCCAGAACGGTATGGGAAAGGTTTTGTGCTTCATCTATCAACAGCACTGCATTTTTGCCTTGACTGAATGTTTCAAGCAAAAAATGGTTCAGGATATCGAGGTGTTCTTTTTTGGTCTTTCCTTTCCTCTCGGCATCAATATCAAACTCCTGGTTTATTGTAATCAACAGTTCTTCATCTGAGACGGAAGGATTAAATATTAAAGCGCTTTTTATGGACGAATTCAATTGCGCGAGAAGCGCCCTCAAAAGCGTGGTCTTTCCTGTACCGATCCCGCCTGTAATAACTATAAACCCCTTTCTTTCGTTGATCCCGTAAAGGAGGTGATCAAACGCCTCCTTATGATGCCGGCTCAAATAAAGATACCTGGGATCAGGGGTCAAATTAAAAGGATTCTCTTTTAGACCAAAATACGAAGTATACATATTTTTTTACTCAAAAACGTATGCAAGCGTCTCTTTTCGCCCTCTTCTGGTAATCTCTAATGATATCTTCTGTCCTGATCTTAAGTTTTGGTAAAATGTAACAATATCATTCGTGGTCTTTATGGGCTTGTTATTAATTCTGTGAACAATATCTCCATTTTTAAACCCCATTTTTGTAAAAATGGTGCCTGGCTTGATCCGGCTGAGCCTGAACCCATCCGGTCTTCCCCCCTTGAAATGGGGCTGTATTCTTGCCTGAGAAAGGAGCGCGCCCACATTTTCTAATGACTTTTGAATATCCGAAGGTGTCAACGATATACTCTTTTTACTCCTGGAATATGCTGTAGTCCCGCCCTTTGAGGAATCTGATTTTGTTTTTTCGGCCATGGTCAGAATCTCATCATTATTCCCTACCCTTAAGATGACTTTTTGCCTCAGAATTTTCTTTATCTCAGCCCCCTGAACAGTATCTCCCACTTTGTAAAGCCCCTGTTTTTTCCTGATCCCTTCCTCAATCACTGCATAATTCTGATCCCTGCCGCTGCTGACGGTTCCGATGAGGATAAGATTCAAGGCAGTTTGTTTCAACCCTTCGGTTTCATCCTTCTCAGGTATGGGTCCCCCTTTTTTGGCCGAAAAAAAGATGTTCTTGTCAGTGATCACATGGAATTCAGAAAAGGGGCGCTTCCGCGACAAATCCATCTTGACACTCTTTTTGGCAACCTCTGTAAACGGTACATCATCAAGATTAAAGCCGACAATCTTATAAAAGATATCGACCACGAAATAGATCGCAAT
>JAUVFC010000100.1 GCA_030594505.1 Desulfobacterales bacterium | reverse complement strand
TCGCGAAGTGATGGCGCAGACCCTGCTCAACGACGTGGTGATCAACAAAGGGATGTTGGCGAGGATAGCCCATATCCGCACCACTATTGATGATGTATATTTGACCACTTTCAAGTCCGACGGTCTGATAATCGCAACGCCAACCGGTTCCACCGCCTACTCTCTTTCTGCCGGGGGGCCGATCGTATATCCCACGCTGAGCAACATCGTGATCACCCCGATCTGTCCGTTTACCTTGACCAATCGGCCTTTGATCTTGCCGGACCATGTGGTGATCAAGGCAAAGGTCGGCGATAGAGACTTTGGATCGTTTTTAACCCTTGACGGTCAGGTAGGGTCGGATATTACATCGGAAGATACGGTCGTGATTCGAAAAGCGCCCCATACCCTGCATATTATTCAGACCCGTGAATACAATTACTTTGATGTCCTTAAAACCAAGTTGCGATGGAGCGGGAGGTAGCCCTCCCGTCAATCCTTGACACCCTTTACTGTTTTTGCCAAGTTGGCCAATCGTTTATTTACCTTTGCAAAGAATGATCCCGGAGTAAAGGTATTGTCTTTGCGAAGCCTGCCCGCTTTTATTCCTGTGAGGATCTCGATCCCTTCCGATACCGTTTCGATGGCCCATATGTGAAAGTTTCCCTTTCTTACAGTTGAGACGATCTCCTCGGTCAGCATCAGATTCCTGACATTCTGTTTGGGTATAATGACCCCCTGGTTTCCGGTTAGTCCTCTGTGTTTGCATATATGGAAGAATCCTTCTACCTTTTGGTTAACTCCGCCGACAGGGAGTATCTCACCTTTCTGGCTGACAGCGCCGGTAACAGCGATACTCTGAAAGATGGGGACGCCGGCTATGGCCGAAAGGAGTGCGAAAAGTTCGGCAGCAGACGCACTGTCTCCTTCTACGGTATCATAACTCTGCTCAAAGCATAGACTGGCCGAAAGGGTAAGTGGACGTGTTTGCGCAAAATTTTCCCTTAGGTATCCTGTCAGTATCATGACCCCTTTGGTATGAATATCCCCGCTCAGATCAGATTCGCGGTCAATGGTTACAACACCGTCCTTACCACGAGAGACATTAGCTGTGATCCGGGATGGTTTTCCGAACGCATAGTCACCGATATCGATAATAAAAAGACCATTAATTTCTCCCACCCGCGTATCGTCGGTCTCTACGCGCAATATCCCTTTTGCGATGAGTTCCCGGATATTATCCTCGTAAAGATTTGAGCGTTGATCTTTCTCATGAATCGCTTTCTCTATATCTTTCACTCTAATAAATGAGACATTCGTATCAGACGCCCACTGATTGGCTTCTTTCATGATCCCTGTCAATTTCCCCATGCGGAGCGTCAGCTTTTCCTTGTCTCCCGCCATCTCCATAGCATATTCCAAGAGCCTTGACACACCCGCCCTGTCGATATGGCGCAGCCCTTCTCGTTTGCAGATATCGCCGATACAGCGAACATATTTTGTGATGTTTTTAGCTGTATTGTCGAGCGCCGTATCAAGATGGGCTTTTACCTTAAACATCTTACAAAAAGCAGGGTCATAAAAATACAGGAGCTGATACAGGTAAGGTGTCCCTACCAGGATCACTTTTACGTTCAAGTGGATCGGCATAGGTTTTAGCGCTGTTGTAATGACGAGCCCGAGAAGTTCTCCAAAATCTTCAATCTTGATCTCTCTATTTTTTATGGCCCGCTTGAGCGCTTCCCATGAAAGGTCCGATTTCAGGAGATCAGAGGCCCGCAAGATCAGGTATCCGCCGTTTGCCCGGTGGAGCGCTCCCGCACGGATCATGGTAAAATCGGTAAACAGCGTTCCATATCTGGCCTTTCGCTCAATGCTTCCGAAAAGATTGGTGTAGGTCGGGTTGGTTTCATAGACAACAGGCGCGCCGCGACGACCGGCATTGTCGATCAATACGTTTACCTCGTAACGCACGAACGAAGGCTCCCGTATAAATTCGACAGGGATTTGCAAGATCTCTCCTTCGGGTGATTCTACGGGGATATGCTGTGGTTTTTTCTTGAATTCATCAATAGTTCTAAGAATATCCGCCTTCATTTCATCTATGTATTCAACCACTTCAGATTGATTCCTGTATTTTTCCCGGCAATCGGATATGCGGCCTTCCACGATAAAAAGAGCGACTTCCTTGTCCAGTTTTTTGAGCTCTTCATTGAATTCCTTTTCGAGTCTCAAAAGGTCCCGGTTGGCATTGTTCAGTTCAATCTGAAGATCGTCACTTTTTGCCCGGAGTCGCCCCCTCTCTTTTTCAGGCATGGACATCAATGTTTCTTCGGGCATCGGCTTTCCGTCTTGAGCGGGGACGACCATCATCTCCACTTCATTGATGTTCAGGATAAACCCTTTACCCTGCACTATCTTATTCAGTTTGTCGATTCTCCTGCGGCGTTTTTTGCCATAGGCCATGACAACCCTTTCGCGCCGCTTCCGGTAATCGTCACTGTCAAATACAGCGGGTATTGCGGTCCGTATCGAACGGATCAGCTCGTCTATATCCTTTTTAAAGCTTCCGGCCTGTCCCGGAAGAAGCTTCAGAGCATCAGGTTGGTCCGGGTCTTTAAAATTGTAAACATAACACCAGTCAGGAGGTATTCTATCCTTTTGCGCCTCTTTTTCAATAAAAGTACGGGCAAGGTAAGATGTGCCGGTATTCGGAGGGCCGGCCACATATATATTATATCCGGAATCTTTCATCTTCATCCCAAAGGTAATGGCGCGTATGGCGCGTTCTTGTCCCATTACGCCGTTTTTCATCGGGGGGAGCTTTTCAATTGTGTCGAAGTTGAAGTCCTTTGGATTAACACGCCTTCTGAGGTTTTTGGCATTTACCTTGAACGATTTTTTCATTACATCCCCGTGTACTTAGATCTTTCAAAATGATGGTTTAGGATATGGAAGTAGCGCAGGGCTTTAGCCCTGCGCAACAATAGCAGGGCTAAAGCCCTGCGCTACTTATGTTGCCGGTGGCGAAAATCTTTTCTTGAAAGTCTCTTTTCTGTGCTGTAGTTGCAAATAACATGTTAGATTATTAAATTAATTCATGAAGTGTCAAAGCTTTTTTGTGTCTTCATTTAATATTTGACAATGAGTTTTCCGTTATTATATATTTTATTTTAAATAATTTGGCACAGTTTCATACTATCTTAGGAGGCTGTCCGAAGCACAAAATTTTATACAACATTCAATGTTGATGATTTCGTAAAAAGTCTTGAGTTTGATAAAGGATGGCTAAGTAAAAAGGTCAATATACAAGGCGTAGTAGATTGGACTTTTTACGACGCCATCAAGAGTATTTGAAACTACTTTCCCAAGCAGGGGGATCAGAGATGAAAAAAATAATTGTAGGAGATGACGGATCTGAATTCGCTCGCAAGGCGCTCGAGAAGGCTATAGAATTTGCGAAGAAAGAGGATATGGAAGTGGTAGTGGTATACGCAATCGAAGAGTTCTGTCCCATAGGGGTTACAGAACTTGATTGTAATGTGGTGAAGGAGATTCAGATCAAAGAGGCAAAAAGTATTATTAGCAGCGCTCTAAAAATGCTAAAAGATGCCGGTGTGCGTGGGAGAGATGTGATTGAAATGGGTAGACCCTCGGATGTGATTATTGAAGCAGCAAAGAAAGAGAATGCTGAGATGATAGTAGTGGCATCTCATGGAAAACACGGAATTAAAAAAATGGTTCTTGGAAGTGTAACTGCAAGAGTGGTAGAATATTCAACAGTCCCTGTCCTTGTCATGAAATGAGACCTTTGCATAACTGCCATTTTCCCGTGATGCGGCGTCAGGCTACAAATTTTAATCCTCGAAATACCTAATGTATTCCTCCGGTTAAAATTTTTACCTTTCTTGCCTGACGAAAAAATGTCACGTTATGCAAAGGTCTCAAAATGATGATTTTGGAATTTTGAATGTATAGGAGGTCTAAGATGGGAGGAGAAACCGGAGAGTTTGAAGAAAAGGCAAAAAAAACATTTTCGGATGAGAGGAAGGAAGATATCTGGGTCCTCATTATATCCGCTGTCACCGTGATTTTGGGTTTGACCGGAATTATAACAAGAGACACATTTACATCGCTATTTTTTTAAGGAGGGCGAATAGATGTCAGAAACATCACAAGGTGGGTTCGCAAAATCGATTCCAGGTTTAATCCTGTGTGTAATTTTAGGCTGGTTAGCCCTTCAATGGAACTATTCTATATCTGGGTGGCAAAAAGATTTTAAAGAGTGTCAAAAGATTTTGAAGACAAGCGCGGAGGGGGTTGGCAGAACAGCGCCGGTTGAGGAAGCCGTGCCTGCGGGCCCTGTGGCTGAGAAACCCAGGGCCGGCGAGTCTCGAGTTGAGGAGCCTCTGTCTCCATTTGATGCATACAAGGCAAAACATGCGGAAAAATATAAGGAGCAATTGGCCCTCTATGGGCAAGGCGAGTTAAAGAAGAAGCCGAAGAAACCCCATATCCTGAAACAAGATGTTTACGAATTATTGATAGCGACCAATGAAATTCCTTTCAAGTTCAAATTTGGCGTAAAAATGATCCAGTTTCAGCTCACGTATGTAGCTGTTCTCCTTTTGGGTGGAATGCTTATAAGAAATACAGTCGGCATTCCGGATATCTTTAAACCCGGCACTGTGCTTGCCAGACCTATCATTAAGCCGGGCATTGTCTTGCTTGGCGGCTATTATGTATGGTCAAATTTGTTTAAGGTGGGCCTGGCCGCTCTTCTACTAGTAATAATATTTATTTTCGGCACCGTAGTTCTTGTCTCTGTTATAGGGAGAAAGCTGAAACAAGACGATGGGTTGATCGGGGTAATGGCTGCCGGCACAGGGGTCTGTGGCGTTTCGGCCGCGGTGGCGGTTGCTCCGATCGTGAAGGCAAAACCGAGGGATTTCTTTTATGCTGTTGGGACTTTACTCCTCTTTGGCACGGTGGCTCTCTTTACTTTTCCGTACATAGGGAAGGCCCTTGGCATGTCTGAACCTGTTTTTGGCGCCTGGGTCGGGACATCCATTCTGAATACCGCCCAGCTTGTTGCCGCCGCTTCATGGTACGGGCATGATTCATTGTTGACCGCAAACATAATTAACATCGTCAGGGTTGGGTTTATCCCGCTTGTTGTCCTTTATTGTATATGGTTTTACTTAGTCAAAGGGGCATCTGCAGAAGGACGGGAAGAGAAAATGAATACATGGCAGGTCATTATGGATAAATTTCCCCTGTTTATCCTTGGATTCTTCGCGATGGTAACCTTAAATGAATTTGGGGTCTTTACAAAAGATCACCAGTACATATTTGGGAAACAATTCTTAAAGATATTTTTTGCCATAGGTTTTGCAGGGGTTGGTTTGAATATAGCGTTTGACGATTTAAAGAAAGCGGGCGGCAAGGCCTTTGTTATCGGCGTTTTTGCCGCGAGTTTTAAGGCTATACTCTCAGCCGTTATAGTGATGCTCCTTGGGACGGCCGTGTTCCAGGTTCACTGATGACTTCTTATGAAGTCAAGAGATGATGATTTCGTAAAAAGTCAATCTTGATGGTTTCGTAAAAAGTCGGATTCAACGAATTTGTCATTTCGACCGCAGGGGAGAAATCTTATATTTCCAGTATATTACAGGACAAAGATTTCTCGCTTCGCTCGAAATGACAAGCTATTGTGACTTTTTACGAAACCATCAATCTTGCTCTCTTCGTGAGCAATTTTGGGATTCAAAATTGCTCAATGTCGTTCACAAAATTGACTTTTTACGAAACCGTCAAGAGATTAGTAATGAAGATACGGAAAATACTGCTCTGCACCGATGGTGAGGAGCAAACCGCAAAGGCCGAAGACTTTGCCGTGGGTATAGCAAGAAGTACGGGAGCTATCATATGTTCGCTTTATGTTATAAATCCGTTCTTAAAAAAATTTGCCACGGAGATATATGCTGTTGGGAGAGATGAATACCGTGATTACATAGACAAAACCTTACATGAGGAAGGTAATAAGGCATTAAAGGAATTTGGTGACAAGGCCTGTGACCAAAAGGTTAAGGTAACCAAAAAGATGCGGTACGGCAGTCCTGAAGAAGAGATTTTACAGGAAATGGAAGAGGGCGGGTACGATCTGGTTGTCATTGGCTCCAGATTGCTTGCCGATTGGAGATCGCGTTTTGAATCGTATAACCTGCCGGAAAAAGTATTTAATAAGGCGAGCAGTAGTATTGTCTTTGTCAGGTAGTGTCTGACCGAAAACTATCAAAAATGTCATTTCGAGCGTAGCGAGAAATCTTTTATCCCATGGAAAATACTTAAACTTTTAGATTTCTCCCTTTCAGCCATCGTAGCCGAGGCTACTATGGCGAAGTCGGCTCGGTCGAAATGACAAAAAGAGGGGTTTTTGTT
>JAUVFC010000147.1 GCA_030594505.1 Desulfobacterales bacterium | reverse complement strand
ACCATAGGCAGAGACCACTGATGATAGAGAGCCATAGAAAAGGGGATGATAAGCACTCCCCCCATAACCTGCGATAGTCTTCCTATGGCGTAACCAACGGCCAGTTTATTCAAACGAAAATCCTTTTCTGGTGATAATGTCCAACACAATAGGCATTATGGTATTTCGGTACAAAGAGTTTTTGGATTGCATTTTTATTTTTGGTGTGTGTGATGACAATCACGTCATCTCCGGGTTCAATAATGGTAGTCCCGTCCGGAATAATCATAGTATCATTTCGTATGATACCGCCCACGAGCGATTCTACCCTGACCTTGTTCCATACGGTTTGAAGAGGTTGTCCGACCACCTTGGACTTTTCCCCTGCAATAATACGAATGACTTCAATGTCCGCATCCTGGATTCGTATTGCTGAACCTATTTGCCCCCGTCGAACCACTTCCATTATTTCTCTTGCCATAGTCAAACGGGGAGAGATGACATGATCAATACCAATGGATTGAAATAACTTATTATATCGCGATTCATTTGAGATGGAGATCACCTCTTTGGCCCCTTCTGCCTTGGCAAAGAGAGCCGACATGATATTGTTTTCGGTGGCTTTGCCGGTCGACACAAAGAAATCGGCTTTTGCCATATGGACTTCCTGGAGAGTGTCGACTTCCATACAATCGCCGTGCAGGACTTCCACATTGTGGAACATTTCCGCCACTCGTCTCCCTTCCGTATAATCGGAGGCGACATAGACTACACTGTCTATCAGTTCTTCCAACGCGGAAGCCAAATAGACCGAGGTAAGGCTGTTCCCTGAAATGACTACTCTTTTAACGCGTTTTCGAGGACGGTTGACGAGAGACAAAAAAGCGTCGAGTGATTCCCTCGGGAAAAGAGCAAATACCTGATCCCCCAGCGCTATGACCTGATTGCCGGTAGGAATGACGGCCTTGCCTTGTCTTATGATCGTCACAACAAGAAGGGGATGTGGAGCGGTTATGGCGCTTATCTCTTGCAGGCTTTTCCCAATCATGGGGATATCCGGCAGAATTTTATATCCTCGCAGTAATATATTGCTGTCTTGGAAGTTTGCCGCATCCAAAGCCCCGGGCGATTCTATAAATTGCAAGATGGCGTCAACAACGACCCGTTCCGGTTGAATAACTTGCGTGACTCCCAGACGAGAAACATCTATCCCTGTATCGGGGTCTGAATATTCTTGATTTCGTATGCGTGCGATCCTTTTTTTTACGCCGTACTGTTCGGCCAATCCGCAGACGAGTATGTTTACCTCATCATTTGGCGTGACTGCTATGACCATCTCGGCAGAATCTATACCGGCCTGTTTCAGGACTTCCAGGCTGCTCCCTGAGCCCTGGACCACCAGAAGATCCATTTTTTCGCTTATAGCTGTACATATGGAGCTATCCTGTTCCACTAACGAAATATCGTGCAATTCATAGCCCAGTTGTTCTACCAGGCTATAACCAACAACGCCGGCGCCAACAATAACGATTCGCATATTTGACTACCCATTCTCTCCTGTTACCAGAATGAGATCGAAACGAGATTCCCAGGAAAGCTTCTTGTTAATGAAATTTTTTCCCAAACCTTGGCCGATTTCCCGTGCAAAAGCTCTGAACTCCTCCTTGGAGTAAATCGTCAACTTATTGAAGTTCGAGCGGGGCGCTGTATCAATTCTATCGACAGTATACCCCATGATCTTCAGTTGAACAGCTAATCTTTCGGCGGAGGTCCGTTTTCTGTTTCCAATCAAAACTTTTATCTTGAGTTTTTCCTTGTCTATCTTTTCTTCAGGTTCAGTATCCACTGATGCACTTTTTCTTTCAGGTTTCGGCGCGGATGGCGTTTCAGGTGAGATGCTGACACCGGCACGTTCAGCGGCATCCACTGATGGACGTTCTTCCTTGTCTACCTTTTTTTCGGGTTCGGCATCCACTGATGTACTTTTTTCTTCAGGTTTCGGCGCGGATGGCCTCTCAGGTGAGATGTCGACACCGGCATGTTCAGCAACACCCGCAGGACTTGACTTAGTAATTTGGACAGGGGGATACTCGATCTGGCCTGTGACCATCATTGGTTGTGAGATCGAAGCAATATATTTTTCAACTTCGCTATAAAAAGGAGGGGTGGTCTGGTTTTTTAGCCAGTAAATGCCTACTGTTATCAAAAACGTAGCAATGGCGATGAAAAAACTATGTGCCGGTCTGATAAAAAACCGCGAATGTGTTCCTCCACAGTTGTTGCAGTCGTAATACTCAAATCCTGGAATGAACCGTGCCCAACGAGCACGCCTGATAAAAATAATTTCTGTATTGCCGCAGTATGGACATTTCATGAGACAACTAAAATGATCTAAAGCGCCTAAAGTTAAAGGCAGTGTATGCCCGTTGTACCGAAATTTTACACAACCCGTTCAATCGATCTGTAAATTACTGATGAACACTAACTAACAAAATAGGAAGAGCGTGTCAAATGATGCTTTTGCAACTCAACATAGATGGCTAAGTAAAAAGGTCAATATACAAGGCGTAGTAGTTTTTTAGGTATGAAGGCATACATATGGTATGTCGAGTGCCTGAAAAACTACTACAACGCAGTAGATTGGACTTTTTACGACGCCATCAACATTAGCCATATGATTTTATGTATGTTATGATATTTTTTTAAGTGAACTAAAGTGCCTGAAGTTTATGCACTGCCTTTAACTTTAGACACTCTTCTGAAAGTATCATGGTAAAACGTACCGTACACATACCTCTATTGCCGCACGAAGTTTTCAGCGCCTTCCGTCATATTCCCGGCGCCATTTTTTTGGAAACGCAGAGTCCCTCTTCTCATGATAAACACTCCATTATTGCCTGGGAGGCTGAAAGGATTTTCAAGGGTAATCTTGATGAAGTGATAAAAGAGGATTTCTTCAGTTTTATCGATAAATACTCAGAAGATCATTTCCTGGCAGGTTATATCGGATATGAGACCTGTCAATGGATGGAAGAGCTGCCTTTGCCTGAAGTGAAGGATTGTCCCAATCCACATATATACCTTGGCGCTTATTCCTCTTTTCTTATCTTTGATCATACTCGCCATTCATGGACCATTTGGGAAAAAGAAAAGACAACGTTTGTGCCGAAATTAATCCCTGAAAACTGTTTAGCCGATGGCGGGAAGATAATAGGGGCAAACCAAACCAAAAAAGACTACATAGAAAACGTCGGTCGTGTATTGGAATATATCAAGGCCGGCGATGTTTACCAGATTAACTATACCCAGCGCTTCCATTTCGCCTATAATGGAGATCCGTTCGCGCTGTATCTAAGGCTTAGAGAGGTACAGCCGGTCGCCTATGGCGCGTTTATCAATACCGGTGATGGATTTGTGATTTCAGGGAGTCCGGAGTTATTTTTGCGGATAAAAGGGAACACGGTTTTGAGTAAGCCCATGAAAGGGACCAGAAAACGGTCTGATGATCCGATCCAGGATGAAAACCTGGCGCGGGAATTAATAAAAAGCCAAAAGGACCAGGCTGAAAACATAATGATTGTCGATTTGATGCGAAACGATATAGGACGATTTTGTAAGTTTGGTTCTGTAAGGGTCCCCAGGCTATATGAGGTAGAAAAATACAATACCGTCTATCAGATGGTCTCTCATGTAACGGGTGTCGCGCGAAACGATATCAGCAGGTCGGATATCATACGATCTGTCTTTCCTCCCGGCTCGATTACCGGCGCTCCCAAAAAACGGGCCATGGAGATCATATACGAACTGGAACCGAATCAGCGCGGGGTATATTGTGGAACCATAGGATATATTTTTGGAGATGAGATGGTCTTCAATGTGGCCATACGAACTATCGAACTCGCCGATGGAGTCGGCGTCCTCGGTGTCGGTGGAGGAATAGTCGCTGATTCCGAACCAGGAAAAGAATATGAGGAAAGCCTCTTGAAGTCGAAGGCTGCTATGATTGCTCTGGGGATAGATCTATAGAATGTTTCAGTTGGTGGATTTTTGCAATTTTTCGCTTTCCCCCGGCGACGGGATTTCACTTCGCTCAACTTGAGCTTGAATCCCGCTGATGGCGGGAAGCATTTTTCAAAGGTCTCATTCTACAAGAGAACAAATGCTCAAAAAGTGGGAGATGGTAAAAAAATGAAAAACGCTTATAAGATCATTATGATATATTTCTTGAAGTGGAGCCACGGAATTGGTAGCCTTTGCCGCATCATGGCTTGAAAACCAGAGTTTAGAAACCACCAGCTATCTTGCCGAAAGAATCGCCGCTCTTTCATCTTCGGGAGCGGACAGCGACGTGCTCCTTTCATATCTTGACGAGGTGAGCCATGCATGTGACCCTATGTCTCCCTTTAAAACTGAAGAACGTTCTATCTCTTTAGAGGAGGAACAATGTGTCGGTCCCGCGGATCTTACAGGATAATCTCCGTCGTTGTATTGTCCTTCTATATATGGACATTCGGAGGACTCTCCAGCATTGCCCATGCGGCAAAAGATGCCCTTAATCAGGCGCAAATCAGAAAAAAGACTCAAGAAGCGGAACAAAGTCCTGAAGAGCAGTTTGAAAAGGCAACTCAAGAGATAGAAGCGATCCTCGCCGATCCCCAAATAGATCTTGACACCAAAAAGCAGAAGATAAAGACACAAAAAGGTATAATCGAAGCGCTCGACAGTGAAATCCGCAAGGAGTTTGCAGAGACCGAAAAAAAGCTCAAAAAGCTAACCTACCGGATGAGATCTTGAATAGACATCACCGTTTCGTAACGCACTATGAAGACAACTTAAACGAACTCAAAGCCAACCTTGGCTCATTTGAAAAGGCCAAAGACCGGAAAGCGGCTGCAAAAGCAGTCGAAAAGACAAGAAACCACCTGAAAAAGACAAAGCCCGCAAAAAAGTATCAACCATTCGACCCCGACAATCTTCCTCACAGGAATCGTAAACCGATAAAAAAAGAACCGAGGCTCAACAAGGAATCCTTTGAGAAGGATTTCGGAAAAGGTCAGACTGCTTTGAGAGCAGAAAACCCGATCCTTGT
>JAUVFC010000178.1 GCA_030594505.1 Desulfobacterales bacterium | reverse complement strand
ACACCGCGCCGAGTCTGCTTCCCGCCCCGGTAAAGAGAAGCCACAGCCCCAGGGTAACTCCCACGACAATCTCGTTTCCTCCAAAGGTGGACATCATCTCGCGGATTATGACAAGCTGAGTCGATATAGATGATATACCGAGCGCCAAAAGAGAAATTATGAATTTTCGCCTGTTCATCTGCAAATTTTATGGCGAGAGCCCTTAGGGATAATTTTTACACATTAAACCGGAAATGGACAATATCTCCGTCCCTTACTGCATATTCCTTCCCTTCCAGACGAACCAGTCCACCTTTTTTTGCCTCCCGGTAACTGCCGGATTTTATCAGGTCGTCATAGGCCACAACTTCTGCCCGTATAAAACCCTTTTTAATATCCGAATGGATCACATCAGCGGCATCAAGCGCAGCTGTCCCTTTTTTAACCGTCCATGCCTTTACTTCATCTTCTCCTACGGTAAAAAAGGAAATAAGCCCCAGGAGTTCATATGAACGCCGAATCACACGGTCGAGTGCGGCGGCGTTGATCTCAAATTCCGCCAAAAAATCCGCGGCGTCCTCGGAAGACATCCTGGCAAGCTCCATCTCCAACTCTCCCCGGACAACCATTGCATTCGGTTTTTCTTCCGTTTTTACCCAGCCGGGGAAGGCGTCATCTTCATCAGGGTTGTTGAACAAAACCAGCGCAGGTTTTGCGGAAAGGAACGTGTATCCTCTGAGTAGGGGGGAAGAAGCCGGTTCCGGAACATCACGCAACGGCTTCTCTGTTTCAAGGATCTTAAGGGACGACTGGAGGAGGGAATATTCTTCTTCATTGATCTTTCTCCCTTTTTTCTTCTCTGATTCGACCCGTTCGATCCGCTTTTCCACGATCATGAAATCCGCGAGTATCAGATCCTCTTCCAGTTTTTGGAAGTCCTCCCGACTCTTGGGTGGTTCCCCGCCGGGTTCCTGAAAATTGCGGACTACGTGGATTAACGCATCACAGTTTTTAACCAGCTTCCAGGTTTCTGCTTCTTTGTTGTTAGATACTTTGGCAACGTTCGGGGCAGGTAAAAGATACTCGACCTGGGCATACGTGGTCTTTTTGGGATTATACATACTGCTTAGCATGTCTACCCTATCATCAGGGACAGAGACCACTCCTATTTGATCCATACCCTTCCGGTAGGAGGTCTCAGCATCCCCGCGGCTTCCTGTCAGAGCGCGAAATACCGTTGACTTGCCACTTCGCTGAAGGCCTATGATTCCGAGTTTGATCATTTTTTACGCGCGAATTCTTTCATAAATTCTACAAGGACACTAACCGTATCGATTCCTGTCGCATTATAGATTGAGGCGCGGCAGCCTCCTACTGAACGGTGCCCCTTCAGCCCCCCCAATCCATTCTCAAGGGCCTCAGCCACAAACTCCTTTTCCAGCTCCTCGCTCGGAAGACGAAAGGTTACATTCATCATCGACCGGCTGTCTTTTTCCGCCGTGCCCCGGTAAAAATCATTGTTATCTATCACATCGTAAAGGATAGCTCCCTTTTCACGGTTTATCTTTTCCATGTTTTCCAGACCGCCTATGGTCTCTTCCAACCATTTCAGAACTAACTGACACGTGTAAACGGCAAAACAGGGCGGGGTATTGAACATGGAGTTTTTACTTACGAATGTTGAATACTTAAGCATGGCGGGCAGATTTTCAGGGACTCGATTCAGCATATCCTCCCGAATGATCACCAGTGTGACGCCGGCCGGCCCGATATTCTTCTGCGCCCCGGCATAAATCAATCCAAAAAGAGCGGGGTCAAAAGGGCGGCTCATGATGTCGGAGGACATGTCGCACACAATCGGAACGCCGCCGGTATCCGGGAAAGAGGCCCATTGGGTCCCCTTGATCGTGTTGTTAGAGGTAAGGTGCACATATGCAGCCCCCATGGTAAAGGAGATGTCCCGGGGGATATAAGAGAAGTTCTTGTCCTCTGAAGAAGCGACCACATTGACCTTTTTACCCTGGATTTGCGCCTCCTTGATTGCCTTGGTCGACCAGGTGCCTGTATTGACGTAGTCAGCGGATTGGCCCTCAGAAATCAAGTTCATGGGGGCCATGCAAAACTGCATGCTGGCGCCCCCTTGCAGGAAAAGGACATGATAGTGGTCACCCAGTTTTAAGAGCCTTTTGACGCGAGATTTTGCGTCATTGATGACTTCATCAAACCACTTTGACCTATGACTCACCTCTGTAATGGACATGCCGGAGCCCTTATAATTCAAAAATTCGTCCCGGATCTCTTCTAAAACAGGAAGCGGAAGCGCCGCCGGCCCGGCATTGAAATTATGCATTCGATTCTCTTTCATTTTTCCCCCATATATGCTCTATATATTCCAAAAATCGTTAACTGTAGCAATTTATTGCTAATAAAAAACAGCTTCTACTATAAAAAAATATCCCGCGTCAAGAAAAAATCAAAGAGGTTTATCCTTGACAAGTCACTCATTTTAAAAGTACAAAAATCTGGTTAGTAACACACGCCTACAAAGAGACCTTTGAAAAGGGAGTAATATAATTAAATGAGGGTACTGGTCAGCGACAACTTAGCCGATATCGGCATTGAAATGTTTCAGGAAGCCGAAGGGATCGATGTGGATGTCAATGTTGGTCTTTCTCCGGAAGAATTAAAAAAAAATATAAAAGTCTATGATGCCCTGGTCATTCGCAGCGCCACCAAGGTCACAAAAGAGATACTTGAAGCGGCCCCCAACCTAAAGGTGGTTGGGCGGGCCGGTATCGGCCTGGACAATGTGGACATTCCCACAGCAACAAAAAACGGTGTGGTTGTGATGAATACACCGGAAGGGAATGTGATTACCACCGCGGAACATACAATATCGCTCATGCTTTCACTCTCCAGGAATATACCGCAGGGGACGGCCTCCTTAAAAGCGGGTCTTTGGGAAAAGAAAAAACTCAGGGGGAGAGAACTCTTCAATAAGACTCTCGGCATAATCGGCTTTGGCCGGATAGGGAGTATCGTTGCAGACCGGGCCAAAGGACTTAAGATGAAAGTTATTGTACATGATCCTTTTGCCACCAGGGAAGTCCTGGACAAAGCAGGCGTGGAGTCAGTATCCATAGAAGAGCTTTTCAAGAGGTCCGATTATATTACCATCCACGTTCCCAAGATGAAAAAGACTATGGGACTCCTGAACAAGTCCGCGTTTGATCAGATGAAAGATGGTGTAATGCTGATCCACTGCGCACGGGGAGGGATTGTAAACGAAGCGGATCTCCTTGAGGCATTAAAGTCCGGCAGGGTGGCCGGAGCAGCCCTTGATGTATTTGAAATAGAACCGCCGAAGCAATCTCCCCTTCTTAAATTAGACAATGTTATAGCAACCCCGCACCTGGGGGCCTCCACCACTGAGGCACAGATAAATGTAGCCGTGGCCGTGGCCAAACAGATTATCGATTATCTCCAAAACGGAACTGTTGCCAACGCGGTGAATGTTCCATCGGTCACAGGAGAACTTCTTGTCATGTTAAATCCTTACCTTGTTCTGGCCGAGCGAATGGGGAGTCTTCACGCCCAGCTTGCCGAAGGCGCTATTGATGAGGTAAGAATCGAATATGTGGGAGACTTTTCAGGCGCTGATTTGTCTCCCGTCACCACTGCGGCTTTAAAGGGACTCTTGACCCCGATGTTGAAAGATGCCGTCAACTTCGTCAATGCACCGGTAGTTGCAAAAGAGCGAGGTATTAAGGTAATTGAGTCCAGGAGCACGGAGATTGAAGATTATGCCAATCTGATTACCATACACGCACAATCATCTGCCGGGACTAATACGATTTCCGGCACCCTGTTTGGAAAAAATGATCCGAGAATCGTCGGCATTAATACCTCCCATCTTGATCTGGTGCCGGCGGGGCATATTTTATCGGTACACAATGAAGACAAACCAGGTGCGATCGGGAGTATCGGAACGGTATTGGGAAAACACGGAATCAACATCACCCGTATGCATGTAGGACAGGACAGGGACGGGGGCCGTAATGTAATCTTTCTTGTAACAGACACCTCAGCGCCGAACGAGGTACTCCAGGACCTTCAATCTCTTCCATTGGTCAAATCGGTCAGGCAATTGGAGTTGTAGAAAAAGACAACGGGTTGCGGGTCAAAAACATTTTTTAAGATCAATATCAGCTATGAACCATAAACTGCTTATGCTTATGCTTATATATGGAGGCAACAATGGGAGAAAAAGAAAAGGGATTTGTCATTAAGGACAAACGACTTTTTGCACAAGACGCAGCGAGCGCCGAACAACAGGCAGAACAAAAACCGAGCGAGGAAGTATCAAGAGAAAAAAAGGAACCCGAAGAAGAAGCCGGGGCCCAACTCCCGGAAATAACCTTCTCCACGTT
>JAUVFC010000164.1 GCA_030594505.1 Desulfobacterales bacterium | reverse complement strand
TCCTCTCTCATTCCGCCGATATAAAAGGCATTCGCAAATCGCTTTCTCTTTTGGGGTTTCTTGGTCATACCTATTCACCCCCCACCTTTGTGTCTTGATATTCCCTCAATTTTGAGTAATATTAATATAAGAATATCCCGTGGCCATTGTGATCAAAGACGGCCTGGCGGGTGAAAGGAGACGGTCAGGAAATGGGTAGCAGCGATTCTTTATGCGAGAGGTGTGGTGAGTGTTGCCACTTTGAAATTCCCATAACGCTTCTCGACATACACCATATGGCCCGATATCTTGATATGGCCGACGAGAAAGCGTTTCAAGAACATATCCAGGACAAGGTCTCTTCGCGGTCCTCATTGTTCATGATTCGCAAGAACGAAAATAGGGCGTGCGTCTTTCTGACCGACGAGAATAGATGCGCAATCCACAAGGCCAAGCCGAAGGCCTGCGGCTTCTATGTATGCACACATAACTCAAACAAAGAGGTCTTGCCGTGGACCGCGACGTGCACCGACCCGGCTGCGCGCGCCGAGTTGTGGGAGCAGTCTATAGCCGCCATGATTACCAAGGCGTATATCAAAAAAAATGGAGCTGCGTGGAACGATGCCGACTACTACAAGGCAATCGTATCCATCTACGATAACGTAGTGATTAGCAACAGGCAGAAGATCAAGCTGGCAAGGAATAAGGCCGGCGCGTCTTTGGCCATGATCTACGATTGTTCACAGTGCGAAAAGCAGGGCGCCTGCGCCAAGGAGACACCTGTTACCCTTGATGACATCAGGCGCATCACGGCGCATCTTGGGGTTGCCCGGAAAGCATTTTTCAGGGAGAAGATTGCCTCCGAGCCCAGCATCAGCACGGGAGGCTTCAAGCTAATAAGGGACAAGCACTGCATCTTCTTCCACCCGGAGAAACACTGTACCATCGAAAAAGTGCGTCCCAGGCATTGCCATTTCACCCCCTGTCCTCGTAAGACAAAGGGCGATGAGATGTGGGATTCTCTTTTCCTGGGCTCCGGCACAGTGGAGGAACAGTTTCGCCACCAGGTGGCGCTGGCTGTGACCCGGCAATACATTGCCGAGTGCGGCGTTACGTACAACAAGCATGTTATCAAAAAGCTGCTCGGGACGATTGACCATCTCGCGTCTGACAACTCAGAACTCGAAATCTTCTGCAAAAAAATAGCTCCGTACAGGTACGTGGACGATACGCTTGCGATTGTATAGGAGGCTGTCCGAGAATTATGTCCGTAACGAAAAAGAGTGAGAACGAGACAAATTTTCCGCTAAATAAAAAGTATATCAAATCCCTTTTCGTATAAAATTGCTTACCCAGGGGTCCGGATGATCCAGCAATTCCTGCCAGTATCCATCGGCAACAATTCTTCCCTTATTCAACATCAGGAACCGGTCGGCAAAATTTTGAGCCATGTGGATACTGGTAGTAGCCACCAGCATTGTCATTTCCTGTTCTTTTGATAGTTTTTTGATCATGTTGACGATATGGACGCTGGTAACCGGGTCCAGCCCGGATGCCGGTTCGTCAAAAAGAGCTATTTTCGGCCTGATGGCCAGCGCGCGAACCAGAGCTACCCGCTTGCGCATCCCCCCACTGAGTTCATGAGGATATTTATCAATCGCATCAATGAGATCAACACTTTTCAGGAGTTGACACACTATAGCCTCTTTTTCCCCCGGTTCCAGATCGGTTTCTTCATTCAGGGGCACAAGAATATTGCCCCGGACAGTCATCGAATCAAACAAGGCCCCTTGCTGGAACTGCATTTCAATCTGTTTAAGAATAGGGTGGCGTTTGTCTGCAGCAAGGTGGGCTATATCCTTTCCCATTAAAAAAACCGTACCCTCGTCCGGAGGTATAACACCCAGCAATAATTTAAAAAGGGAACTCTTGCCGCTGCTGCTGGGGCCAACCAGGCTGACATGCTCCCCTTGATTCACGGAAAAGGAAACTCCCTTTAATATTTGTGCCTCATTAAAAGCCTTTGATAAATCTTTGACAACAAGGACCGGATCAGCCATTTTTTCTCCCTGTCTAAGAAAACGTTATAACTTACCGATCTTTTGCCGGCTCTTTCGCCGGTGTTTGGGAGGGCGTCGCGCAGGACCTTTCTTTTTGGTGGTCTTGGACCATCCCCTCTCTTCCCCTTGCGCATCGTCTCCTTTCACTGCGGCATAAGACGCCATGGACAACCTGGCCTCGAACTCTCTGGAGTCAATCGTGGCCGCCCCATACCGCAAAGCAAAGCTTACGATATCCTGGTCCGATGTAACTACAATTGCACGTTCTCTTTCTTTTGCCGCGATCCGTTTAATAACGTCGTCCGCCAGTTCCCCTTTACGGGAAAATATGATCGTTATCCCACGTTCTCGAGTCTTGTTCTCCGCGAAAGAATTCCCGTATGCGGCATCAAAGACTACTGTAATCTTATGAGATTTGATTTTTTTGTATTGTGCGAGAAGCTCAAGGAGGGCGTCGCGTCCTTCCTGGGTGCTGATATATTCCTTGGCGCTCAGGGCGGGAGATTGGCGAATCAGGTTGTAACCGTCTATCAGGATGTGAAGCGCCATGTTATGTCCTTACAATTTCATCTATCATCTTGTTGCTTCTGATATTTGCCTCCTCAAGTATTTCTTTGTAATAATCCGCTGATTCCTCGAAAAAATTTACGAATTTCTCTTTCTCTTTGCGCCGTATTATATCTACAAGCTCTTTTCCTGCGGAGAGATAGTCTTCCAGGACACTTTCGATCATCCGGTTTTCCATTTGAATTCCGGCATAGAGCTCGGGATCTTGAGAAAACAGTCGTCCGACCCACCACATCTCTCCCTTAAATATCGGGGTCGCGTATTTCAGAAGCTGTTTTGGGTCCAATTCATTGTCCTTGACAACTTTGCTGAGCACCATGGTGTTGAGCGTTCTAATACATTGTGTCAACGCCATAAAACGATCATGTTCCTGTGGAGTGGAATGCGTTACCGTGATATTATTTTCAGTGAAGATCTCCGTAAGCCAGGGAAGCCATTTTTCTCCCCTTGCCGGCGTTACAACAATAGTCTGTCCTGAAAGGGTTTCCAGGGATGGTCCGAATAAGGGATGCGTTCCTATCACCTCTCCTTTGAATGCCTTGAGCATTGTCTCTACGGGAAAAACCTTTAGCGAGGTCATATCCATCAAAAGACTGTCCGGAGGTATCAACGGCCCCACCTTTAAGATAACCTCTCTTGTGACGGCAATAGGGACAGTAATAATAACTACGTCTGCATCTATGAGCCGTTCCTTATAGTGTGGCTCGTCTTTTCGCCCAAGGGGTTCGACCACGTGACCCTGTTCCTCAAAAAACCGTTTAAACAGGGCCCCCATCGGGCCATTACCACCGACAATTGAAATTTTCATGTTACAGAATCTCCCTGCAGGCAGGATAAGAACCGAGCGCTTTTATAAATCGTGCCTTTGAATTCAGCTCCTCAAGTGATTCTTTTATGGGGTCGTCATCAACATGTCCGTCCATATCAATAAAAAAAACATAATCCCAGGCCTTTTCCCTTGTAGGCCGTGATTCGATCTTGGTGAGGTTGACCCCGTTTTTTGAAAAAGGTCTCAGCGCATTGTAAAGCGCGCCCGGCCTGTCCTTTAGAGAAAACAATACAGAGGTCTTGCTCCGGGACGATCTCTTGTTGAGGTGATGGCCGATGACAAAGAACCTGGTAATATTGTTCGTTGAATCCTCTATGTGCCTGTCTATTATTTTTAAGTCATATTGCTTTGCAGCGTATTCGCTGGCAATGGCAGCGCTTTCTTTGTTTGAGGCAGCTTTTTCAGCGGCAATGGCGGAGCTTTGGGTTTCAATCAATTTCACATCCGGAAAGTGAGTATTCAGATACGCACGGCACTGAGCAGCAGGCTGGGGATGAGAATAGATCATGCGTACATCTTCTCTTCGTCCGGTCAAAGAGGCCAGGTTATGAACAACCTTTAACAGAATTTCCGCATTAATTTTCACATTTGTGTGCCGGAACATATCCAGCGTGGCATTTACTGTTCCTTCCATTGAATTTTCCACCGGAACTACACCAAAATCAAAGACTCCTTTTTCAACACCGATAAACACTTCCGGGATGTCTCTTCGCGGAATCAGATTTATGGAATGTCCAAAGTGCCGGATAGTAGCGATATGACTAAATGTCCCTTCCGGGCCGAGGAAACCGACGGATATCGCCTCCTGAAGAGCGCGAGAGGCTGACATGATTTCCGCATAGATCCGTCTCAGGGCGATATCGCTCAGCGCGCTTTTCCGGTTGGAAGCGGTCATTTTCGCAATGATCTCTTCTTCCCGTTCAGGCTGATAAGCGCTAACGCCACGCGCCTTCTTGGCACTACCGATCTCTTTGGAGATTTCCATTCTCACGGCCAGGAGCTTCAGCAGTTCACGGTCAATCGAATCGATTTTATTTCTTAATTCTTTAAGAGTCGGTTTTTTCGTCAAGGCTAACCATCCTTTTTCCTGCAGCGTCTACAAATGGGCGTAATTCCCGCATCACATGATCAAACCGTTTTGGTTTTAAAGACGGGCCTCCAATGCCCCATGACAAAAAAACCGCAGGGGGGGTATCCCGTCTGCGGCTTTTGAGGCCTTGGCACCTCTGCCCTATAACTTTAATTTTTTCACTAACAAATACCAAAACTTGTGTCAAGACCTTTTATGTATTGTACCAAGC
>JAUVFC010000196.1 GCA_030594505.1 Desulfobacterales bacterium | reverse complement strand
TTAAAATTTACGCAAAGGCATTCGGGAAGGACATAGAATTTTTCAGTTTCCTGAAGACCCTGGAGGCTAACGAAAGATCAATGGGCCGGGATACTACCCTGGTTCTTTCGCCAAAAAGCGAATTTTTGCAATACTTTAGCAAGAGTAGGATTAGGAAATAAAAGAGAGTTAAGGATTTAGGAATTGAGGGATTTAAAATCTTCTGTAATTCGCAATTCCTCAATCCCTTAATTCCTAAATTATCATTCTTTACTTCCTTCTCCTCTGGTGACGTGTACGAGCCAGTAGTTTTCTATGCTTGTGCTTCCGCATTTTCTTCTTACGCTTTTTTACCACACTTCCCATTAAAATTTCCTCCTATTAAAATCTTATAAATCCCGTCAAACTTTTTTCTACAGCTATGAACTATGAGCTAATTTTGCTTCCGCATTCCGAGCAGAATTTGTTTCCTTCATCGATCTCCGCGTTACAATTCGTGCAACGTTCACGAGGCAGCGCAAGCTCCATTAGCAACTGTCCCTTTTTTACCGGCACCATTTTTTTATCGGCCTTATAATCGGCAAATACCAGGACGCGTTTTACAACACCGTCCACAGGGGAAGTTACACCGTATTCGACCTTCATAAGCGAAAGATTAAAGACCTCTTCACCCGTCTGCACGCTATCGCCTGCTTTTTTGTGGACAAGCCATAGATCAGCATCAAATGGAGCTCCGATATGGTAGGGATTATTTTCATCGGCCATCTCAAGTCCCGCCTTCTCAATGGCCTTCTCCTCAACCTGTATCTCTTCCACAAAGACTTCGTGGTCAAGCTTATACCTTATTCTTCTTATTCCATTTTTGCTGATATCAGCGATATGCATGACCTCGATAGTATGGACCTTGCCGTCAGAGGTTCGAAATTCACGTTCAACCCCCTCTACCAATCCCTCAAACCATATATCATCGGAGAGCACATTCGGGTCGGCGTATTTTTCAACGTTATTGATCAGTTTTAGGGCGTCTCCGGGATGGTTAAGATAATTGACCAACTCATTTTCCGTGGGCTCTCTCCCGATGTGTCCAATTAGTTCTTTCCTGACTTCGTCGATATTGACGGGGGGAAGAAAATTTAGAGGGCTCTCCTCTGTTCTTTGAGCAATCATATCTTCCCATTTGTTTCCGAATACTGATTGGTAAACCCAGTCCGGAGGCCAGCCAAGCGGAAGTTTGCCGAATTTCCCCAGGAGCAGATTCTTGAGAGCGTCGTTTGAATTGGCAAACAGTATTTGGCGGTCCTCTTTGACCTGTTCGCCAAGTTCTTCTTCAGGAACGGATGTGACCTTTTTGAGGATGTTGATAATCCTTTGCACCTCCGGCATTCCACCGCGTTCATATGCGTCGACTACCATGAGGTATCCATTCGTCCAGGTAATTTGCGAGCCCGGCGTAACGTCGTGATACCTGATAAGTTTTCTGTACAGCTCAAGAACCAGGAGAATGCTGGGAAGCAAAAAGGCATATCCGTGTTTAAGGGCGTCCTCCTGGCTGCTTGAGGTAGCTCCTCCCGGAAGTCCGTGGAGGGTAACATCATGGTCGATTCCAAGAAATGTCGGACTGCAGTAGTGATCGTATATGGGCATGATCTGCTTCAGAACAAAAGCAGTCTCCCTGATCCTATCCTTATCAAGACGTGTCTTTAAGCCGAGTTCCCCTTCAATGTAAGCTAATACCGGCATGACCGCTGTTTGACCGTAAAACCTTACACCGGGGCCGTCAGCCACATCCAGGATCTTGGCCCCTGCCTGGGCGGCCGCGCCAAGCGCCGGCACGGCAAGACCGTCTGTGGCGTGACGGTGGTACTGAACAATCAGGTCAGGATACTTATCAAGTATTGCCGAAACCAGGCTTTTGATAAATCGTGGAGGACACACCCCTGCCATATCCTTAAGGCAGAAAATAATCTTTTTGGACGCCTCTGCCTTGCTGCATTCCAGAATCCGCCCTGACATTGAGAGGATATCGTCGAGCACGCCAAGATAGTGAGGAACATCGAATCCTTGCGCCCAGCTCAGGCTGATAGCAGGCTGAAAGATGCGTTTTTCGTTCTTAAGGACGATCTCGGCAAACGGGGCCATATTCTCGATATGATTCAGAAAGTCAAAGCAGCGTATTACATGATAATGCTTGACAATCATCTCGCCTGTTCGTTGCATCATCTCCCGGCTCTGGGGGGCATAGCCGAGCACATTGGTTGAACGGATAAGGATAAGTTTTTGTGTATTCGGGGCAAACTCATTCCAATCTTCCGCTTCTTCCCATGGATCGGTCATACAGCCCAACATCCCCACGTGATAATGGGCTCCGCCGCCGTTTTCTATGGATACGTATCCGCATCGGTCAATCAGTGGTCCTATCAACCGGTCTGAGAAGAGTCGAAATCGATTTCCTGTTTCCGACTGGGTGACGTCTCTGGGTGTGGTGTTGCAGAACTCCACATATTCAGAGCTTCGCAGACGGTTCAAGACATTGTCCCGGTGATCGTTGGGGTCAAATGGCGGCTGATACGAGCGGTCGGTTGCAGCATTTTTTGTCACGGAGGAGACATCTACAGACATAGGGCCGACCTTGGAGTCGCCGAACTTCCGATACTCGCCAAGTCCTATATAGGGATTGAATCCCCGTGCCGTAATTTCAGCCATGAGACGGGAAAGTCGTATCTC
This sequence comes from Desulfobacterales bacterium, assembly GCA_030594505.1. Lineage (GTDB taxonomy): Bacteria > Desulfobacterota > Desulfobacteria > Desulfobacterales. The sequence goes on along the minus strand of JAUVFC010000196.1, from coordinate 1,298 downwards.
TTCCTGGATAGTCTCCGTATAGACCATTAATTCAGGTGTGTTATCGATGAATTTTGTATCGATTTCACCCGCTATGAATTTGGGGTGGGAGATTACCTTTTTATGAAACGGAATCGTTGTCTTCAAACCGCCTATAAAATATTCTAAAAGCGCCCGTTCCATGATTGACAGGGTCTTTTCCCATGTGCCCCCGTGCGTCATCAAAAGGCTTCCGCAAGAATCATAGAGCTTTGGGAACTCGTATCCGCTGAAGATGCACGAATCAAGCCTGACCCCCTCGCCTCCGGGGGAAAGATATCGTGTTATTTCACCTGCATTGGGTCGAAAATTGTCTTGAGGGGCTTCAAAATTGATACGGCATTGCATGGCGAAACCCCTTGGTTTCAGGTCGTCTTGTTTTAGGCGGAGTTTTTCACCAAAGGAGACTCGTATCATCTCTTCTACCAGATCTATTCCGTAGAGGAGTTCTGATATGCCATGTTCCACCTGAAGCCTGGTGTTGGCCTCAATAAAGTAGTAGTTTTGTTCCTCATCTACCAAGAATTCAAATGTCCCGATCGAATCATACCCCACGGCGGACGCGATCTTTACGGTCGCGTCTTTCAATGTCTTTCTTAAATCCTCGCTCATGTTTTTCCAGGGCGAGGGGGTAATCTCCAGCAATTTCTGGTTTTTCCTCTGCGTGGAGCAATCGCGTTCATCAAGCACGACCGTATTGCCGAACGGACCGCAGATAGCCTGTATCTCCAGATGTCTCACTGAACGGAGAAATTTTTCAACATAGAGATTCGGGTTGCCGAAACTCGCTTCTGCCATGGCGGAAGCCTTTTCAAAATTATGTTCCAGCTCCTCGGGAGAATTAATTATTACGATCCCGCGGCCGCCGCCACCCCCTTCGCTCTTGATCATAACGGGGTAACCGATTTTTTCTGCAACCTGTTTTGCTTCTTTAAGATTTACTGCGCCTTCAGACCCCGGAATAACCGGAACGGAAACCGATTGTGCGATTTCCCGAGCTTTAACCTTATTGCCGAGTTTGCTCATGGGTGTTTCTGACGGGCCGATAAAGATGATGCCGTTCTCCTTGCACAGAGCGGGAAAGCGCTTGTTCTCCGCCGCGAAGCCCCATCCGGGATGAAGGGCTTTTATATCATGCTGTTTCGCGAGACGAACAATCTCGTCTATGTCAAGATATCCACCTTCGGTACGAATCGTGTACGCCTTGTCGGCCTTGGAGACATGAGGGGCGGTTTTGTCCGCGTCTGTGGCAAATGCCACGTATATGCCGCCCATTTCCC
>JAUVFC010000078.1 GCA_030594505.1 Desulfobacterales bacterium | reverse complement strand
TTCGTTGCGGACATAATTCTCGGACAGCCTCCTATGGAGCCTGACGCCAAGGGAATTTCCCCATCTGCCAATCTGTACTCTATATTGCCCTGCATGACTTTACCTTCCGTACTAATTATCGACTTAAAAATAAACCTCTCTTTTTTGTTGTTACAAAACGTTATAATATCTATGAGTTGACGGGTTGTTTGGCAGTAACGATTTTACACACTCAGAGATGCGAAAAGATGGGATTTCGAGATTACTTTTTCAGCAGTCCCCCCACCCATTCTCCTGATCGTTCCCAGTCTACCTTTGAAAAGCCGTATTTAGTCGCCATTTCGAAAAAGAGTGCTTCCTGTTCGGCTAATATTCCGGACACGATCCAGCGACCTTCAGGAGTGAGGAAGTCGGTCACACGAGGGACCAGATGTTTTATCTGAGAGAGGATAAGGTTACTCAACACCACACCGTACTGTTCATCAGGAGAGAATTGTTGGAAATCCATATGAATAGGATTGATTTTAGAACAGGCGTTAAGAGTCAGATGTTCCCTGATATTCTCAAAGACATCCGGGTCATTGTCAATGGCATCAACATGATCTGCGCCGAATTTTTCCGCGGCCACGGCAAGTATGCCGCTTCCGGTCCCTACGTCCAGCACCCTACACCCGGGAAAAACAACTCGCTCCAACATCCTGAGCGCGATCTGGGTAGTCTCACTCGTTCCAGTGCCAAAGGCATTTTTCGGACGGATAACCAGTACAATCTCACCTGGATTTTCGGGACGGTATTCTTCCCATTCAGGTTTAATGGTAAGGTTCGGGGTGACATGGATTACCCTGAAGAACTCCTGCCACTTGGTGTTCCAGTCCGCGTCGATTAACGTGACTTCAGGACGAAAAGAATGGTCGGTCTCCCACACGGTGTTCAGGGTATCCCAAAAAGATGTTAGCTTGAGAAGCGCGCTCTCTTTTTCCTCCTCCCTTTCAAAGAGAAGGTTCAGCCACAGTCCTTTTCCCATATCTTCCGAGAACGGGGTTGTATGAAGAAGAGTTTCGCAAAATTCAAACAGGGACTCTTCCCAGGTGAGGGGTATGGGAAAACAGAGTTTGATCATAAAGGGTAAGTTGTTCAATAAAAAAAGTTTTTTTGTTTTTTGTACGTGCAATAGCAGAGCCCTACAAAGAAAGCAACATCCATAAAAGCCAGTACATACAACATTGTCCCACATCCTCTCTGATTATATTTTTCGATACTGTGAACAACCGAACTACAGTATAGGTAACGCAAGAGGGATGCCAAAGCTGTAACTAATCGTTTTTGTTGGATTATGTTATATTGCGGTCACGATAACCCGGAAATATTTACCTGCCCCGGATTATTCCGCCCTCGTTTTAAGCAACTTATTGCGGACAGCCTCATAGGATTTGTTAACGCTTGACATCAGGTATTATAGTGTTACATTATAGCTAAACAGTGCTTGTGAAATAAAGTTTATTTCCTGCTTTACTTACACCACACACTGAGGCCTTTGAAAAACACGACATTTTTTTGTCAGGCAAGGAATACGAAAATTTTAACCGGAGGAATACATTATGTATTTTGAGGATTAAAATTTGAAGTCTGACGCTGCATCACGGAAAAATGGCTGTTTTGCAAAGGCCTCACAAGTTCTTTGAAAATTGGGGGCGAAACGGCTTCGACGGGGGTATGGAAGCATAGGTTGCATGCCGGGCATCTGCCAGCCCGTATAAAAGGCGGAACTTAAATATAATCGCAGACGATTATAACTACGCTCTGGCCGCTTAGGCCAGCGTCCTTCCGGGTTTTTCCTGCGGGTCCGGAAAGGGCGACGACTAGCGGGATAGCCGATATCGGTTACCTATTCTGATTGAAGCGAAACTCTTAATAGGCTAACTCGCATGACACCCTGCCTGGAGGGGATTGTGTGGGTGAAATCAAAATCCGGGATAAGCATGTAGATGCCTGTGTGGAATATTTTCGGACGCGGGTTCGACTCCCGCCGCCTCCACCACTATCCGATCATAGTTCCTAATATAAACACGCCCAAGAGCATCATAAAAATCCCCCATCCCTTATACATCCGGTCGCTTCCGGCCAACCACCAGTCGATCAGTCTCTTGACCTTTTCTTCCGGGGCTGCCATGAAGAAAACCCCCTTTAATACTGCGAGTACGCCAAGAATGAAGATTATAATGTCTTGAGAGCTTGCATGGGCTGACAGGATCAGCAGACCGCCCACAATTATCGGAATAGGACCCAATTTTTTCGGAATAGCCATTTTTAATTTGTCAAAGAATTTTCTTCTGACCATTTCTGTCTTAAGTATGATCAGTGCCCCCGCCATGATCCATAACATACTGATACCGAACAAAACCCATTTCATGTTGCCCCCCTCATCTTGAGATTCTTTTAAAAAACTCCTCGTGGATTATCAACATTGAAGACTTTTTACGAAACCAGCAGCCTTATTGATCTTTCGTTGTTTAGACATCAAAAACAAAGTTGTTCTGATATACTGTGTTCTGTGTTTTTTTTGCAAGTAAAATTTGAAGACTTTTTACGAAACCGTCAAATTTAAGAAATGGGCAGCGATTTTCGATCCGGCTTCAACCTTGCTTTTTAATTACATATGGTGCAATATTCTTGGTACAGGGCTGTAGGAACATTAGGAGGGAGGCTAACTAATGCCCGAATTTCCACATCTCTTTGAACCCTTTATTATTCCGCCGGTTCACCTCAAAAGCAGGATTGTCATGGCTCCCCTTTTCACGGCGTATGGCCGTCCGGACGGGACAGTCAGTAAATTGACCCTCGACCATTACAAAGAGGTCGCGAGAGGCGGTGTTGCCATGATTGTTGTGGCAAATGCCAGCATCGATCCAAGCGGAGCATTGTCTAAGCATTCTCTTCGCGCCGATGATGACCGGTTTCTGCCGGGTCTTTCACAACTTGCTGAAACGATAAAAAAAGAGGGGGCGGCAGCAGTCCTTCAAATCAACCATGGAGGGCGTTTTGCCGGGGGGAAAACAGTGTATGTCCCTTCGCCTGTTTCTATAAGCGATATCAATATCATAGGATTCTACAAGGCCGCTCTCAAGTCGTTGGATATTCAGCAGCAGTGGGCAATTTTGTCAGGAGCAATCCATCAGCAACCAAAGGAACTGACCGTAGCAGAAATCCAACGTATCATAATGGCCTATGCAAAGGCGGCTGCCCGGGCAAAGGAAGCAGGATTCGATATGGTGGAAATCCATGGCGGAACAGGGTATCTCCCTGTTCAGTTCTTGTCTCCCCGAACCAACAGACGAAAGGATCTTTATGGAGGTAATCCGGAAAATCGGATGCGCTTTCCCGTGGAGTTGACGGAAGCGGTCAAGAATGCCGTGGGTTCTAATTTTCCTGTCGGATACCGGTTTCTGGCAGATGAATGGCTCCCTGATGGATTCTCCTTGGATGAGGCAAGAATCTTTGCGGAAAGGCTGTCCGCCCTTCAGGTCGCCTATCTTTCCGTAACCGGGGGAACCTATGAGTCTTTTTCCAATCCGGAAATCATGGAAAAATCGCATGAGCCCGGCTATATGGTATACCTGGCTCAACAAATAAAAGAGGCGGTTAATCTCCCTGTCATAACTGCCGGCCGCATTACAACACCGGAACTGGCCGAGGAGATTCTGCGAGAAAAGAGAGCGGATCTGATCGGACTTGCCCGTCCTCTCTTTGCGGATCCGCAATGGCCGGAAAAGGCCCGGACAGGACAAGACAATATCGTCCCCTGTAAAGACTGTGGAACATGTTTTCAGCTCGTGGTCGCGGACCGTCCTGCTCTCTGCGCCCAATGGGACAAGGCCAAATTAATCAAACGAAAGGGCATGATCAAAGAGATGCAAAATCCGCGCAAGAAGATATTGGTCGCTATGGATGAATCGGAAAATGCCGCCATGGCGGCTGCTTATACAGGAGATATGTTAGCGAACCGCAAGGATGTTACTATTACCCTTCTCCACATTCAAACTGACGAATCGATCAAAAACGAAAGTGGAATAAGAGAGATGATGGATATTGCACGATCCCTTCTGGCAAAGGCGGGTATCCCTGAAGAGGCCGTTACTATCCAGGTCCGCGAGAAAAAAACCGGAATCGGCAATGACATATTAAATGAAATCGCAGAGAGCGGCTATGGCACTGTTGTTATGGGGCGAAGAGGTGTTTCCAGAGCACAGCAAATCTTGTTTGGAAGCGTATCAAACAAAATCATCCAGAATACGAAAGACTGCACTGTCTGGATTGTCGGATGAGTCGGTTGAACCGTATAAAGAAGGTCGGAATCATAGGCGGGGGTATCGTAGGTCTTTGCCTGACCTCCGCTATCGTCCAATTCTGGGAGGATTATCCTGACATATATATCTTTGACCCCCGATTTGATGATCGAAGGGCCTATATCAGTGATTCCATGCGATCCTGCCCACCACGTACCAACCGAAGATCAGGTCTTGTTTGCCAGGGATGGGCAGGATCGCATGGAATCACTAACGTGGATCCTGCTATCATCGATCACAAGATCGATACAATAACCTTACATAAGGGAAATCAAAAGGTCGAAGCCCCTGACCCCCTCGGTCGCAAGATGTATATCATCAACCGTACTCCGGTCTGGCGCGAAGGGCAACTCATTCCCAGTATATATCAACACTTCCAGCGCTCTATTTCCCGGCATGACCGGATCCACTTTCTCCCCTTTATAGTCAACGATATCAGCTTCCCTCAAGGATCAAACAACAATTTTACAATCTTATGCACTGATCATGACGGAAAAACACATCAAGAGACCGTAAACGGGGTGGTGTTTACCACGCTTCCGCCTAAAATGAAGGAGACTCTTTCGAAAAAAATCGGGTACAGACCTCCGCACACCTGGCCGGGGGCTATTTTTGATGTTTCCTTAGAAAGTGGAAAATGGCTTCCAAAGTATCAGACACTCCACAAGTTTTTGGTCGGAGGCGGACACATACACACAATTGATCTGATTCCAAGGCGTGATACGATTACGGTTATGGCTCTTGGAAAAGGTGCAACCCTGCCATTTTTGTATCAGTGTATTGATAATAACTCTTATATACAGAAATACCTGCCGGACCACTGGCGAACCCGTGTCGTAGAAGGGAGTGCATGCAACCTGAACGTTCCGATCAGTCCGGCCAAGAATGTCATCTCAGACGGCATCGCAGGTCTTGGCGGACAAGTTTTTGGAGAACATTTGATCAACGGCGGCCTCTACAGCAATCTCTGGGCTACGGAACTTCTTGCAAAGGCGCTCAAAAAAAGCGGCTTCCGTAAAGAAGGCCTTGAACAAATCTATTTTGCGAAGGTGATGAAGGTGCTTCGCTTCCAGAACCTCATTGGAAAATCACTCTATCTATTGACGGACCGGTTTATTCTTCCGTCAGCCTGGAGTTCTTCCTTTTTCCTGCGGAAAATTGCCGCAGAAAAAAATCTGTCTCCTGAAAAGCGGCTTTTTACGCGATTTACCTGGGACATATTGATCGGGGAGGAACCCTTTTCCCGGGCATTGGCAAGGATACTCCAAGGCTTGACAGTAAGGGGTTTTTGCTCTTGACTTTGCGCCCTTTTTTTACTACTACGATACTGATCCTATGTAGCTCACTTGGCAGAATCCCGCCAAAGGCGGGATTAACCATCGGGTGAACGGTTTTGTTTATTCCCCAGTAGCTCAGTTGGCAGAGCAGATGGCTGTTAACCATCGGGTCCGCGGTTCGAGTCCGTGCTGGGGAGCCAGAAAAATGCCAAGCCCAATCCTTAATGGGATTGGGCTTTTTTGATAATGATGACTTTTTACTAAGTCTTCAAAAGTTAACAGCGGCAAGAAATCTATAAAAAATCCCGAAATGTGAGGTAGATTTGTGGAGGATGTATTTCAATTCCTGTCAAGCGCGTCTCTGGAGAAACTCACCGGGAAAAAGGTCTACAATCTTGAAGACTTGCTCGATTTAATAAAAACCTGCCCTGATTCATCTATCTTCTATCACACATTCTCTGCTTTTCTGAAGATGCGTGAGGTTCAGGTACCCTATAATACCGATTTTGCCATCTGGGTTTCCAGGTGCCTCCATGAAAAGGCTCTGGCGGAAAAGTTGATGGCCGTTGATTTGTCTGAATACAGCACAATAAAAAGCTTGAAGGCGCGCCTTATTGAGGTCATTGAGAGTTACAGAGAAGAGAAACCGGACGCCTTTAAAAAAATCGCCAATGAACCTTTCTATCTTCATGATATTATTAGAATTGTATATCGAACCGACAAGTTTGCCTATGACCTGAAATCTTTTCGCGACTTGCTTCCAAGAATCAGCGTATATTCGATGTACTTTCATTTTATCGAATCCCGGCTACACACACGACTTCAGACCGATGACTTCTCTACATGGATAGAAGAAAATCTTAATATTCCTGATTTAGCACAAATGATCAGGGAGATCGACATTAACCTTTACACATTGGAAGGGCTAAGAACCCGAATCATCCAATTGATTGATGAATATTTAGAGAAAGTAAAGCAAAAAGGCCAAGTTTGATACTTCAAACTCATTAATGATAATTTCAGGAGTCTAAAGATGACCGCACCCACATTGTTCGATTATAAAGAGGTGGTTGGGCCGGACATTATTGAGGAACTTACAATCCTGGCCTCTCATGTGGGCAGCCGGTCTATCAAGATGGTAAACGCTACCGCAGTAGGGGGCGGTGTGGCTGAGATGCTCCATCGCATTGTGCCCCTTCTCAATGAGCTGGGGGTCAACGCTACATGGGAGGTCATTAAAGGAGAGGAAAAGTTTTTTGAAATTACCAAATCTTTTCACAATGCCTTACAAGGCAAGGAAGAACATTTTAGTGATGATATATTTAAAACCTATCTAACGTATAATGAAATGAATAACAGTGAGATGGATTTTGATGAAGACCTCATCGTCATCCACGACCCCCAGCCTGCCGCCTTAATTCACTGGAACCGGCATCGAAAGAACAGATGGGTATGGAGGTGCCATATCGACATGTCTCATCCTAACCCCCAACTTTGGGATTTCCTCAAGCCATATGTGGAAAAATACGACGCGGCTATCTTCTCCTCAGCCCTTTTTTCCCCGGAATTGTCTATTCCTCAATATCGATTTTATCCTGCTATTGATCCTTTGGATGACAAGAACAGAGAATTGGATGCTTCCTATATCGACAGTGTCTTTGCAAAATATGGGATCCCCAGAGACAAACCTATCGTAACCCAGATTTCGCGTTATGATCCGTGGAAAGACCCGGTTGGCGTGATTAGGGCCTTTAAATTGGCCCGAAAATACGTGGATTGCCGTCTCCTCCTGGTAGGGGATAAGGCAGCAGATGATCCTGAAACTGACAAGATTCTGGAAAAAGTAAAAGCAGAAGCAGGCGATGATCCGGACATTCACATTCTCTTATTCAGTCCTTCCATTGCCACCGAGATCAACGCGTTTCAGCGCGGCTCAGATATCGTGCTGCAAAAATCGCTAAAGGAAGGATTTGCCCTCACGGTTTCGGAGGCACTCTGGAAAAGCCGACCCGTGATAGGAGGCGCCGTGGGGGGCATACCCGCCCAGATCATTAATGGTTACAC
>JAUVFC010000211.1 GCA_030594505.1 Desulfobacterales bacterium | reverse complement strand
TACGACGCCAGGTATTGTTCAATACTCGTGGCTATTGTGTCAAAGATTCGGCGGAATTCAGCTTCGTTACGCTCTAACAAGGTAATCCGAAACCCTTGAATTTCCGTGCTGAAAGAAGAAAGTGGCACCACGCAGATTCCGGTGGATGCGAGGAGATAGTAGACAAAGCGTTTGTCAGGAGCGATATCCGGGGCGCTTACGAGGCCTTCCACCAATTTGCGGACCCCTTTTTCTACAGGGAGGGTCTGATTCCCGTTTACTTTCCCCTCTTCAAAGGCAACGCTCATATAAAAAGCGCCGTTAGTACGATTTACGAGGATTCCCTGAATGTTTTTGAGACGTTCGTATGCAATATTGGAAAATTTTTCGTATCGGCGTTTTCGTTCCTCTAAGTAACCAGGGTATTCCGGATGGGTGAATATCTTCGGAATTGTCTTTTGAGGAAGGGTTGTTGAGCACACTTCAAGCATTTTCGCATTCAGCACGCTTTTTATATATTGAGAAAACATAGGGTCTTTGTCTTCATTGTATACTTCGATCCATCCGCAACGGGCGCCAGGCCACGGAAATTCTTTGGAGATTCCTTTCATTGAAATGGCAGGCACATCGCCGATAATATCGGAAAGTGGCCGTGTCTTTTGCCCATTGTAAATGATATTTTGATAGACTTCGTCGCATATAATAAAGAGGTCCATCTCTTTGGAAAAAGCGATTATCTCCCTCAGTATCTCTTCCGGATAGACGGCGCCGGTTGGATTGTCGGGGTTGATGATCAAAATCCCTGCTACAGCGGGATTGTATTTTATCCTCTTGCGAAGATCTTCCAGGTCAGGATACCAGTTGTTTTGGGGATCAAGAGCGTAGCAGACCGGTGGAGCCCCGGCATGAGCCGCTTCGGCAGATGAGTGAGTAGAATATGTCGGCGAAGGGCCCAAGACCCTTGCGGTGCGTTTCAGCAGGCCATAGACTTTGTTGATAGCATCTCCCAGGCCATTAAAAAAGATAATATCATCAGGGGTGATTTGCACTCCTCCCCGGCTGTTGGTTTGCGCGGCAATGAACTCCCGGGTCTCTAACAACCCGCGTGTCGGGCTGTATCCGTAAGTGCAATCGTCCATGGCCAGATCGGCCACAATCTGTTTCATCCACCGCGGTATTTCTTCACCCTTTGCCACGGGATCACCGATATTTTCCATGTTGGTTTTAATGCCGAGCTTTTGCATTTTTTCGGCTACAATGACGATATTCCGTATTTCGTAGGTTAGCTCTCCTGCGCCAATATGAACTATATCAGTTCTCATAGTTTCCCTTCTTTAAAATAGTTTGAGTACTCCCCAGTGTCCATCCAGAAAAGGTAGATTTTGCCCCAAGACAAGGCCGCACAAAGGTTTCTACCGCAGGCGCAGCCAGCGTGGGAGCGGCTTTCCAGCCGCGTTTTTTCCCGACAATGAATCGCGGATGGAAAGCCGCTCCCACAGTATTGGGGCAAAAGATGCCATTTCTGAATGGACACTACCTAACACTACCGCTCATACCAGTCAACAGGAAAAGGCGATCAGGTCCCCTTTTGGCCAACCTCTGTTTCAAGGGTCAAGGTTCTCTATTTATCCGGAGTTCAATCCCTCTCGAATCTTGTTGCTCAGTTCCACGAGGGTGAAGGGTTTGTGAATGGAATCGCATATCCCTTCTTTTAACATCTCCCTGGTCTGCTCGCATTCTCCAAGACCGGTCGCCAAGAGTACTTTTGCGTCGGGATCGAGACGCCTTATTTCCCGAAATGTTTCCAGGCCGTCCATTACCGGCATGTTCATGTCCAGAATGACCATGTCAATTGTCCGGCCTTCTGCGATTGCAGATTTATATGCTTTTATTCCATCCAGTCCGTTTGAGGCCGAAAGTACATTGTATCCGAGTTCCTCTAACACGGTTTGTAGAAAATCGAGTACGATCTCTTCGTCATCTACTGCTAAAATTGTCTCGCTCCCTTTGCATAAGTCACTATGTCCCTTGTCGATCTCTTCTTTTGCGATCTCTTTTGCCAGGACCGGAAGATAGATATGAAAGCTTGTCTCGTGTCCCGGCACACTGGAACACGTAATATGCCCGTGATGGCTCTTCACAATCCCATAGACCATTGCCAAACCCAATCCGGTCCCTTTTCCGACCTCCTTGGTGGTAAAAAATGGCTCAAATATATGGTCTATTGTCTCTTCATCTATCCCGTCACCAGTGTCTGAGACAGTAATTAGAATATAGTCGCCGGGTTTTACCTCCGGGTAATTATAGCAATATGCTTCATCAAGTACGGTATTTTCAGTTTTAATAGCCAGAGTCCCGCCTTTTGGCATGGCATCATTTGCGTTAATTCCCAGGTTGATTAACATCTGGCCTATTTGGGAAGGATTGGCATTAGTAATTTTCAGGTCTTCCGCAAGTTGGGTATCGATGAGAATTGTCTTGGGGATTGTATGCCGGAGGAGTTCCTTTACATGCAGCACCTCGGTATTGATGTTTGTTGGCTGTAATTTGCCTTCTGCTTTGCGACTGAGTGTCAGGAGCTGATGAGTGTGTTCCGCCGCCCTTTTTGCGGAATGTTCGATCTGCTCGATCCGCTTTCGTTGCGTACTATTGATCGTTTTATCCATTAAAAGAAGTTGTGCGTAACCGTGTATCCCCTGCAACAGGTTGTTGAAGTCGTGGGCCACACCACCCGCAAGCGTGCCAATGGCTTCCAGCTTTTGTGCCTGTCGAAGCTGGCTTTCAAGCTCCTTGCGCTCACTGAGATCCCTAACAGAGATAACCTCGCTACTTCGCCCTGCGTATGTAACAGGGGCATGGCTGATCTCTATTTCTATTTTTTTACCGCTCTTGGGGGTCATCACTGCTTCATACGTGCCGGGAATATCCCTATTGTGAGGGGCGCCGTGGGGAGGTTTATCCGGGGCATCAGATTCGGAAGATATTAAATTTTTTAAGGGTATCGCTTTTAATTCAGCGACACTATATCCGGTTAAAAATTCATAGCTCGGGTTTGCGTATCGATGCATGCCGTCATGAATAATAGTGATCCCGTCGTTCGAATATTCAACCAGAGCCCGGTGCTTTTCTTCCGAATACTGTAACTTTTGGTAGCTTAAGGTAGAGTTTATCGCCAATGCCACAAAATTGGCCACTATATTGAACAGGTTTATGTCGTTGGTTTCAAAGGCGCCTTTGGCGGAATGACTTAATGTCAATACTCCCAAGACAGTAGCCTCTATAATTAAAGGGACTGAGAGAAGAGATCCTATTTTAACCCTGGTCTCATTCTGAAACGCATAAATATCGGACTTGTCCACGTCTTCGACCAGAACGGGCGCCTTTTTAATGACAGCCTCTCCGGCAACCCCTTCCCCAGGGGCGAATGTATATTGGACGGTATCTTTTGAAAAAATTTTTTTTGCATCGACAAAGTAGCCTTCGCCATCCGGATTAATGGCGGCTATAAGGAAAAGTCGATTCTGATCATGATCCATAAGCATTATTGAGCAGTTTTTGGCTACGGTATTTTTAATAATGATTTCCAACATTGTTCGGCAGACATGTTTGAAATCGTTGATATAAAGGAGTGTTATCCCCAGTTCCCGGAGTATGGATAACTGGGCAAGTTTGTCCTCG
>JAUVFC010000066.1 GCA_030594505.1 Desulfobacterales bacterium | reverse complement strand
TTGGCGTCCCCAACCGGATTTGAACCGGTGCTGCCGGCGTGAAAGGCCGGTGTCCTGGACCAGGCTAGACGATGGGGACTGATGGGCCGTGCGCGACTCGAACGCGCGACTCTCTGCTTAAAAGGCAGATACTCTACCAGCTGAGTTAACGGCCCGCAAGTAGAGTTTATATCATATAAAAACAATCGTTTTTAACACTTCTTTAATATTGTGTCAAGGGTTTGAGCGAAAGATTTTTTTGCCAAATATACCTTGTCATATATCAGAATTTGGGATAGGTGTTCTGTTTAAATTATATTTTTGCCTTGGACGCGGATCTGTTGCGAGTTGCGGGTTAAAGAGGAAAAGTAATAAGAAGTATACGTTGGGTCGTAATTGAACAAACAGACGCATTCAGCACTCGACAACAGGATAGAAATAAAACCCGAAACACGTAACACGTAACTGTGTCTATCGGCGAAAATTTACGTCCTCATTAATTCAACTTTATAGAAAGGACATGATATATGGCGCACATCTTGGTAACAGGCGGGGGTGGTTTTATCGGTTCCAACCTGGTGGAAGCTCTCCTGAAGCAGGGGGATACTGTGCGGGTTTTGGACGACTTTTCGACTGGAAAGAAGGAAAACCTTGAATTTTCGCAGCTTGACAAAACAGTTGCTTCGAGGCCGGAAATCTTAGAAGGGGATATGGCTGACAGAGAGGTCTGCCAAAAGGCGGTAGAGGATATCGATTATATACTGCATCAGGCGGCCATACCCTCGGTCCCGCGGTCGGTCGCGCAACCTGTTGAATCGAATGACGCCAACATCAACGGTACCCTCAATTTGCTGGTAGAGGCACGGGACGCGGGTGTAAAAAGGATGGTGTTCGCCTCGTCATCTTCAGTCTACGGGAATACACCAACCCTGCCGAAGGTGGAAACCATAACCCCCAACCCCCTCTCTCCGTATGCGGTACAAAAGCTGACCGCTGAACACTATTTCAGGATTTTCTATGAACTTTACGGTCTGGAGACGGTCTGCCTGCGCTATTTTAACGTATTCGGTCCCCGGCAGGATCCGAATTCGGAATATTCGGCTGTTATCCCAAAATTCATAAAGGCCCTTCTTGAGGGCGCCCGACCGACCATATTCGGAGACGGTGAACAGTCGCGTGACTTTACTCATGTGGACAACGTGGTATACGGAAATCTTCTCGCGCTGGAGGCGCCGAAAGCGGCGGGAAAAGCAATGAATCTTGCCTGCGGGGGGCGGCTTACCCTCAACGAATTGCTGGCCATCCTGAACAAAATCATCGGCTCAGACATTGAACCGATCTATGCTGATCCAAGACCCGGTGATGTAAAACATTCACATGCCGATATATCTTTATCCGAAGATCTCCTGGGATACAAGATGGAGGTTTCAACAGAAGAGGGTCTTGCCAGGACAGTTGATTACTTTAAAGATGTGTTTGGATATTAGAGAAAAGTAGTTTCAATTTGTCAGGATCCTTTATGCCGGGGGACGCTTCAACCCCGCTGCTTATATCAACACCATATGGTTTTACCTTCTCTATGGCTTCACAGATGTTGTCAGGATTGAGACCTCCTGAGAGTATCACGGGGCCATATTTTTTTGCCTGTTTGGCCAACTCCCAGTTAAATGTCTTGCCGGTTCCACCGGGAAGTCCCTTTACATAGGTATCAAGGAGAAACCCCTGCACAGTTCCACGGTAAGAGGCCATTGACTCGATACTTTTTTCGTCCTTCACCCTGATTACTTTGAGAGCTTTTAAGTCAAGGGCCTTGCAATATCCGGACGATTCGTTTCCATGAAGTTGTATCAAATCAAGCTTACAATAGGCGGCTATTTCGCGCACTGATTCCTGTTCTTCATCCACAAAGACCCCTACGGAATTTACAAAAGGGGGAAGCAGGGAAATAATTTCCCCGGCAGTTTCAGGAACCACTTGTCGGGGGCTTTCGGTAAAGATAAATCCAAGGGCATCCGCGCCAAGGTCTGCTGCTAGGAGAGCGTCTTCCAGACGTGTAATTCCGCAAATCTTGATTTTAGTCCTTTGTGCTTCCACCTATCAGCTCCCGTACCTTTTCAGCTATGTTTCTTGCTTTCATAAATGCTGTTCCGATCAGTATAGCAGCCACCCCTGCCTGTCTAAGTATGTCAATATCGTCAGCAGTCCTTATCCCGCTCTCACTTACACAAAGCGCGTCCTTTGGGAAGTCGGGAAGGAGCCGCAGGGTGTTTTCTATATCTACCGCAAAAGTTTTTAAGTTCCGGTTATTTATGCCGATGACTTCTGCTCCGGCGTCAACTGCTATATGTAGTTCTTCCTCTGTATGTACCTCCACCAAGGCCGAAAGCCCCAGATCCTGGGCGGTCCTGAGATATGATAGAAGTCTGTCTGGCGAAAGGAGGGAGACTATCAGGAGAATCGCGTCAGCGCCAAAGGCCCTGGCTTCATATATCTGATAAGGATCTATAATAAAGTCTTTCCTTAGTAACGGAAGAGAAAACATTTTATTTATTAAGGATAAGGTCACCAGGCTTCCTTGAAAGAATTCTTCGTCGGTCAAGACAGAAATCGCGTCTGCCCCCTCTTTTTCATATATTTGAGCAATTTTCATTGGGTCAAAGTCATCACGAATAATACCCGCCGACGGTGACGCCTGCTTGATCTCAGCGATCAGGGAGATACGATCCTCACGCGCAAGTGCGGCCTTAAAGTCGCGAGTCGCATTCAGCCCGGCAATCCGTTTCTCCAAGGCTCTCTGCGGATGCCTCTTTTTTGACTCTTGTACCTCTTTTTGCTTGTGAGCAGCGATCTTATCCAAAATTGTTCCGGTCATAAATTCGTCTTTTTGATAAGAAGTTCTAATTTTTCTCGCGCCTTTCCGGAATCGATACTTTCTTCCGCCATTGCTATGCCGGTTTTCATGTCCGGCGCTTTGTCCGCTGCCCTAAAGGCCGCGGCTGCGTTCAATAATATCATATCGCGCTTAGGCCCCTTTTGGCCGTCCAGGATTTCCCGTACTATAGCAGCGTTCTGTTCAGCGCTCCCGCCTCTGATGTCAGAAAGTTTAGCCCTATTAATACCAAATTCTTCCGGTGCTATCTTATAGGTGGTCACTTGTCCCGCCCGCAGCTCGCTCACCTGGGTCGGCCCTGTAATACTGATTTCATCAAAGCTCCCTTCACCATGCACCACAAACGCGGCCCTGCTCCCCAGGTTGCGCAGCACTTCGGCAAGCACCGGCGTCAACGCCGCATCGTATACGCCTAACACCTGAACATTGGCCCCGGCCGGATTAGTCAACGGGCCGAGGATATTGAATATAGTACGAATCCCGATCTCCCTCCTGGGGCCGATGGCATGTTTCATGGCGCCGTGAAGCTTGGGCGCATAGAGAAAGCCGATACCTATGCTCCGGATACAGTCTTCGACCACATCGGGCGTTACGTCAAGGTTTACCCCCAAGGCGGCCAAAACATCCGCGCTTCCGCACTGGCTCGATACGGAACGGTTGCCGTGCTTTGCCACCGTGACACCTCCCCCGGCCACAACAAAGGCCGCGGTTGTGGAGACATTGAAGGTATTGGTCCCATCCCCCCCTGTGCCGCAGGTGTCGAGGATGGTCTCCAAGTCTACATTAATATCCTCCCGGTCGATGCTTACCGCTTCATTTTCCACCCTTATGCGGGTTGCTTTCTCTCGCATGACCTTGGCAGCCCCGGTAATTTCCTCAATGGTTTCCCCTTTAATCCTCAAGGCGGTTATAAAGGACCCTATCTGGGCGTCCGTAGCCCGTCCTTCCATGATCTCATTCATCACCGAGGCCATCTCTTCTTCGGCAAGGTCATTTCCCATGACCACCTTTTGAATCATTTCCTTTATCATTGCTCCCCCTTCAATGAGAAATTATTAAGCTTGGACGCAGATTTATAAAGTTCTCTAATAACTTATTCCCTTCTCGCGTCAAAAGTGATTCAGGGTGAAACTGTACCCCCTCGATGGAAAGTTCCTTGTGTCGTATCCCCATAATTTCTCCCTGTTTTGTTTCGGAAACAATTTCAAAACAATCCGGAAGACTCTCGCGCTCCACAACAAGGGAGTGATACCGCGTTGCCTCAAACGGCTGTTTTAATCCGCGATAGATCTTCTTGCCGTCGTGGTGAATCTCTGAAACCTTTCCGTGCATCAGACGTCCGGCACGCACAATTTTTCCGCCATACGCCCTGGCAATCGCCTGGTGGCCCAGGCATACGCCAAGGATGGGGATCTTGCCCGCGAAATATTTGATTGCTTCAATACTGATTCCGGCATCCTCCGGCACACCCGGGCCGGGAGAGATCACCAATCTGTCCGGGTGAATATCTCTAAGTTCCTCGAGTGTGATCTTATCGTTTCTAAAAACAGAGATCTCTTCGCCTAACGCCCCAAAGGCCTGTACAAGGTTATACGTAAACGAATCATAGTTGTCGATCATCAAGATCATCGGTTCCTCACAATCATGCCATTTCCACCGCTCTAAACAACGCCTTCCCTTTGTTAACGATCTCTTCGTATTCCTTTTCCGGCACTGAGTCAGCCACGATTCCCGCTCCTGCCTGTACCATTGCCTTTCCATCATGGATCAGGATCGACCGTATGGTAATTGCCAGATCCATATTTCCGGAAAAACTGAAATATCCGACCGCCCCCGCATAAGGACCGCGTTTATGTGCCTCTAATTCTTCAATAATCTCCATAGCCCTCACCTTGGGGGCCCCTGATACCGTGCCTGCCGGGAAAGAGGCGCTCAATACATCAAAGGAGTTAACACCATCCCTCAAAATCCCTTCCACGTTTGAGACAATGTGCATTACGTGAGAATATCGTTCGACCTCCATGAGTTCGGTAACACGCACACTCCCATAACGACATACGCGACCCAGATCGTTTCTCCCCAGATCGACCAGCATGATGTGTTCGGCCCTCTCCTTGGGGTCCGCCAAAAGTTCTTCCTCAAGCGCCTTGTCCTCCTCTTCGGTCTTTCCACGCGGCCTTGTTCCGGCAATGGGACGCAGGGTCGCGCGGTCGTCTTCTACCCGAACCATTACCTCGGGAGATGAGCCCAAAAGCACTGTTTCGTCGAACTTCAGGTAAAAGAGATACGGAGAAGGGTTAATTCGCCTGAGAGCGCGATAGACATCGAACGGGTCGGAAGTACTGTCGGCTTCAAATCGTTGCGAAAGGACTACCTGAATAATATCGCCCGCCCGGATGTGTTCTTTGGCCTTAAGGACGATTGACTCAAACTCTTCTCTGGGTATCCCCGAAGTCATAGAGGGTGATGTCTCTGACACTGACTCTGTTTCTTCCAAAGGCAATGGTTGCTTGATCTTTTTTATTAATTTATCGATCCGGCCAACTGCGTCATCATACAGTTTATCAGGATTTGTCCCATCGGCAAGGCGCACATTACACACCACCTTTATGGTCTGCTCCAGATTATCGAATATCAATAACTGCTCCGGAATCATAAACTGAGTGTCAGGCAGGCCCAAATCGTCCGGAAGCTGGTCCGGTATCTGTTCGAAGAACCGGACTACGTCATATCCCAGGTATCCGACCGCTCCCCCAAAGAAACGTGGAAGTCCTTTAGTTTCAAAGGGGTTATACCAATTAAGGAGCTTTTCCAGGGAACGGATCGGGTCTATGGCCTCCTCTGTTTTTTGATCGCCTCTTTTATCGATTGTAATCGTGTTTCCTTTACTTTTAAAGATAAGGGAGGGCTTAATTCCGATAAAGGAATAGCGTCCCCATTTCTCCCCGCCTACAACACTTTCGAGCAGGAAAGAATACCTTCCCCCGCCCACCTTTTTAAAAACTCCAATGGCAGTCTCGGTGTCTGCCAGGATTTCCCGGTAGACCGGGATGAGGTTGTACGTTTTTGCTTTTTCCAAAAACTCTTTTCGCGTGGGATGGGTTGTTTGCCTCATAAAGGGTTATCTTCCTCTTTTATCACTTATTAATACGTAATTACTCAGGTTGTTAGGTTCTGGGTTGCTTGCCTTGCTTTCTTCACATTTACAAGGCAGCATAGAGTTTCCTCTGAACTCCGTTACAAATAAAAAATGCCGTGGGGGTCACCCACGGCATTCATGAAACCGCGGGATAGTGGCCCACGGTTTAACTGTAAAAGCAGAAGATTTTACACGGGTGGGCACACCACATCGTCTGTGCTACACCACCACCAGCATCTTTCCGCTTTGTTTTGCTTCATATTAATTAATGACCTTACTGTTTCAGTATCTTTATTGATATCATAGGTTTTTTTGCCGTGTCAAGTCCATTTTTTATGATTTAGCGCTTCTATTCGCAAATACGGTTACGCATTTTACCAACTTAGGTATAAGAATTTGCTCTCTCAGCCCTAAGCAAAGACTTTTTATGAACTTATCAAAATCATTAGATTAATTTATAAATGGTCGGGCGTGAAATGGGTAAAGACATTATGAACGGATGCCGATGAATATCTAAACGCACACCGGCAATATGATCGGTTAGACCGGCTTGGACCAAAAACCTTTGTAATCGGTTGGTTATAGCTGTTGAACAGGACAAATATTACCTTTTGCAGCGAGCCGGGCCTGGCGAAATACTGGTTTGAAGTTGTAAAGCTTCCGCCCGGAGAAACGGGAGACTGATATGGATGACCGCCTGACAAAAATATTGCTCATCGAGGACGATGAGGACGACTATGTAATGACGCGCGATCTGCTTGCTGAGATCAAGGGAAGGAGGCTCGATCTTGAATGGGTGTCAACGTATGGCTCGGGAATAGAGGCAATAGATAGCAAAGAATACGATGTTTATCTCCTCGACTATCGACTTGGCGAGCGCACCGGGCTTGAGCTCCTCCGTGAAGCGATTGAAAAAGGCTGCACCGCGCCGATAATTTTGCTCACCGGACAGGGTGATCAAGAAGTTGATATCGACGCAATGAAGGCCGGAGCATCGGACTACCTGGTCAAAGGGGAGATCACGGCGCCTCTGTTGGAACGTGCCATCCGCTATGCTATCGAGCGAAAACGGGCAGAGGAACAAATTCGATTGTTGGCCTATTATGATAAGTTGACCAGCTTGCCGAACCGTGTGCTGTTTAAAGATCGTCTGGGGCAGGCCTTGGAGCATGCCAGGCGCTATCAGCGACTCGCAGCGGTTTTGTTCCTCGACCTGGACGACTTCAAACGCATCAACGATACGCTCGGCCACCATGTGGGCGACCTGCTGCTGAAGTCTGTTTCCGATCGGCTCACAGACTGTGTGCGTAAAAGCGATACGGTTGCCCGTAGAACCGCGAACGAAACAGATGATACCGTGGCGCGTCTGGGTGGTGACGAGTTTATTATATTGCTTACGGAGGTTAACAACATTTCTGATGTGGCCCAAGTAGCTCAGCGCATTCTTAACGGGCTGTCCTACCCATATACGCTGGAAGACCGTGAGGTGTTTACCACTACCAGTATAGGTATCGCCATGTACCCTTCGGACGGTGAGGACATCGACACCCTGCTCAAGCACGCGGACACAGCGATGTATCACGCAAAATACCAGGGGAAAAATAACCATCAGTATTATACCGAGTCCATGGGCTCTACTGTCCTTGAACGTTTGACCTCAGAGAACAGCCTACGCAAGGCTTTGGGACGCGGGGAATTTCTGCTCCACTATCAACCCCAAGTGGATATACGCACAGGGAACATTATTGGTATGGAAGCGCTCATACGCTGGCGGCACCCAGACAGAGGCATGATCCTGCCGGCAGACTTTATCCCGTTGGCTGAGGAGACCAGCCTGATCGTTCCGATGAGTAAATGGGTGTTACGCACGGCCTGTAGACAAAATAAGGCTTGGCAGGCAGCCGGGATTCCACCGATACGTATGTCGGTAAACCTTGCCAGTCAACAGTTCGAACAAGAAGATCTTATAAAAACAATAAGACGGGTTTTAGACGACAGTGGGATGGCGCCCCGTTATCTCGAACTGGAAATTACGGAGAGCGCCTTTATGCAAAAATCTGAGGCGACCATGAACACGTTGCATAAATTAACAGCCATGGGAGTGCGGCTTGTGCTGGATGATTTTGGTACCGGCTATTCCTCATTGAGCCAGTTGAAATATATCCCTCTCAATGTAATAAAGATTGACCGGACTTTTGTGAAGGAGATCTCCATCAGCCGATCCGACGCAGCCGTTGTTACTGCAACTATTACCATGGCCCACGGTCTAAACTTAGAGGTCATTGCCGAAGGTGTGGAGACGGAAGAACAGCTCGCATTCTTACGGGAACAAGGATGTGATGCGATACAGGGTTATCT
>JAUVFC010000065.1 GCA_030594505.1 Desulfobacterales bacterium | reverse complement strand
TACGGCGAGTGCTTTCCTCCAGCGCCTTCTCGGCCCGTTTGCGCTCTGCGATTTCTTGCTGCAAGTCTCTATTCTTATTCTCAAGCTCGACAGACCTCTTTCGTTCAATCCTGTAAAAAGTAAAACCCCCGGCTAAAAGCAACAGCATAACAAGCGCTGTAATCTCTACGTGGTGCATTGCATGCTCGCGAACGGGCGTTGCAATCTCAGAATAATTCATAGAAACACCGATTGACCATAATTGATTCCCCAGACGAACGGGGGCATAGGCGATAACCC
This sequence comes from Desulfobacterales bacterium, assembly GCA_030594505.1. Taxonomy (GTDB): domain Bacteria; phylum Desulfobacterota; class Desulfobacteria; order Desulfobacterales. Next base: position 8,092 of record JAUVFC010000065.1, on the reverse strand, counting down.
TCTTTCCGCATGTCGCGCAATTATAGGTGTCCGCCCCTTCTTCACCCCGGGTCGATTTTTTCACAACCTCTTCTAATCCTGACCAATCATGATCAGGAAATTTTCCTTTTCTCGGAGCCATGATATGTTTACCTGTCTGCTTCGCATCAGGATAGCTTAACAGTGTTCCTTTCTCATCCAGTATCCATGCATAGCCGTCCTTGCCCACGTTGATCGGCTGGATAAAACGCTTAGAGATAGTATCCGTTTGAACCATCCATCGAACAACTCCTATAAATTTATCCCTATAAAATACCGGCTCTGAGATGGATATGGCAAGGTTCCCTAAATTATTATAAAATACTTCACTAACATATGGCTTATGTTCTCGCATGACATAAGCGACGCCTGGTTTATCAGAATTATCCTGTCTGGGCCTGTCCTCGATAAAAGGATGCCTGTGCAAGATAATCCCATTGGCATCGAGTGTACTAAGAGCATCAACGTTACCTTTATGAGTTTCATAAAAGATTTTAACGGGGCATACATGCAACTTGGTTTGCAGAGTTCTATCTTTGATTTCTTCCTGAACTGCCGGTTCCGTTGCAATAATTCTTGATTCTCTTGAAAGACCGTCAGCGAATTCTTCCAATCTGTTCGCTGTTGTCTTTGCGATCGTCAATAACTGCTGTTGTGTTTGCGAGATCGCGGTCCTCTCAAAGTCCTTGTGGCACAAATATGACAGGTATATAAAAATTATAATAATTGTCAAAACCGCCGTAATACTTATTACTGCCTTTTGGGATATCTCTCGCGTTTTCATACGATCCTGTCCTGCTGTAATGTCGATGGTTTCGTAAAAAGTCTTCAATAAATCTATATCATAAAAGACTTATATAAAAAAGGGAGAGGAATTGTCAAAATTATGGTATTATAATAATTAAGGACACAAAACTTGCTGAAAACGGCTACAAAAGATCGTATTGTGGGCAATAAGAAGGGAAGTTTACCACGAAGGACACGAAGAGGCGCGAAGATTGGAAATGATACATAAATTCCTTCGTGTCCTTCGTGGTAAAATATTGAGAAAGTTATTCTGTCCTTATTCGGAGGTTGCAACATCTAAAGGGGGGCTATAATGGGCGAGATTCGCATTGGCGCCCTGGTTTCGGGCGGGGGCACAAATTTACAGGCAATCATCGACGCCTGCGAAGGAGGCCGGATAAACGGCCGGATGGTCTTCGTGGGGTCGGACAATCCTGGTGCCCACGGGCTTGCAAGAGGGGAAAAACATAATATTCCGACATTTGTTGTGGACTATAAAGATATTGCGCGCCGTTATGACGAGGGAGCAGAAGGCCTTGTTCCGGAAAATTTCAATGTAAATGAGATATTGAAAAAACAGACCCTGTTTTCTGTCTCCGAGGATCCGGCCCGATTGACCCGTTTTTTTGATATCAGGGCCGCGGCAGAGGGAGCCCTGATCCGTGCAATGAACCCCTACCCCTTTGACCTGCTTGTCTTGGCGGGCTTTATGCGAACACTGAGTCCATACTTCATAGACAAAACAAATCCCGCTCCACTTGATCCACGCATTATGAACATTCATCCCGCCCTTCTTCCGGCATTTCCCGGGACCGACGGATATGGCGATACGTATAGATATGGGTGTAGGGTGGGAGGATGTACAGTCCATTTTGTTGATTATGGAGAAGATTCAGGAGCAATCATCGGCCAAAAAGCATATGAGATAACCCCGGAAGATACTATAGAAACTATTAAAGAAAAGGGGATTAAACTGGAATGGGAGCTTTACGTAGACTGCATTCGGCTCTTTGCGGAAGGGAAGCTCAAGATGACACGCAAGACATATGCTCTCCAAAAGGGACGCAAGGTTCAGAGAACAGTAGTTGAGATAGTATAGTGACAGAGGTCAGAAGTCAGAGGTCAGGACAGAGGACAATGGAGTTGTGTTGATGGACTACAAGCTTGAACGTGAGAGGATGGTTGCCACTCAACTTGAGGCCCGGGGAATAAGCGACCAGAGGGTGCTGGCGGCAATGAGGAAGGTCCCCCGGCACTTATTTGTTGAAGAAGCGCTTCAAGAGCAGGCATACGGCGATTTTCCCCTCCCGATCGGGCACGCCCAGACAATTTCCCAACCATATATGGTGGCGGAAATGACACAGCTTTTAGAAATTACGCCCGACGATCGAGTCCTTGAAATAGGAACCGGTTCAGGGTATCAGACCGCCATACTGGCAGAGTTGGCCTCCCGTGTATATACTATAGAACGAATCAGAGAACTCCTGATCGAAGCCAAAAGGCGGCTGGATCAATTAGAATATTTTAATGTGGTTGCAAAGTGTTCGGACGGCACCGATGGATGGCCCGAAGAAGGTCCGTTTGACGCCATTATCGTCACGGCAGGCGCACCGCATGTGCCGGAACCCCTGAAACAGCAATTAGCGATCGGAGGACGGTTAGCCGTCCCGGTCGGTGACGCATATTCCCAGGTACTTATGAAGATAACCCGAAAGGAAGACAGGTTTATTGAAATACCTACGGGAGGATGCCGATTTGTAAAATTGATAGGAAAACATGGATGGGGGGATTGAGAGGATAGACCTTTTTTGCTAAGGAATAAGGATGAAAATATTGAGCGAGTTATTTCATCTTTGTTCCTAAGAGATTGTAACCATTATGCGAAGAAAATGTAAAAACTCGTGAAATTTTTACGCCGATTATACGATTGGGTGCTCCATTGGGCTGAAACCCCTTACGGGACCCCTGCCCTGTTTTTATTAGCCTTTTGCGAGTCATCTTTTTTCCCTGTCCCGCCTGATATTTTACTTATAGCGCTTGCGGTAGGACTCCCGAAAAAATCCCTTAAGTATGCCCTGGTATGTTCCGCAGGATCACTTCTTGGCGGTTGCTTTGGGTATCTGATCGGATGGGAATTTATGGCGGCCATCGGGGACACTATCATTCAATTCTATGGACTTGCCGGAAAATATTCTTACGTCCGGGACCTGTATGCCCGCTATGACGCATGGATTATTGGGGTCGCGGGTTTTACACCCATCCCCTACAAGGTTTTTACCATTACCGCCGGTGCATTTAAAATAAATTTTATAGTATTTTTCATCGCCTCCCTCGTTTCCAGATCCGCTCGTTTCTTTTTGATAGGAGGGTTAATATACAAATTTGGGGCTGCTATCCAGCAATTTATTGATCGTTATTTCAACCTGCTGGTAATTGTGTTTACCCTATTACTCATACTCGGGTTTGGAGTGGTCAAATGGATTTTTTAGGTAGGGATCAATTTGTTATATGGTTCCCCAGGGCGCTGTTATTCCTTCTGTTTCTGGTGTTGCTTGTATACGGGATAACCAACGGGGACATCAGCGACATCATACGCAGAGGGAGTATCCTCTGACTTGCCTGTATCGGCCTCAGGTGAGGTCTGACACACAAGTGACAATTTTTTGACGATCTGCGACAAATCAATAACAGAGAGCTTTGCGAAATTCTTACTTTTGCCGGGTTCCTTGACCTCGCCAAATTGCTGATTCGTGCATTTGTCATTTCTCAGCTCCTCAAACCACCTGGCCACTTACGAATTGACGAAGTCTGAATTTGGTATAAATATTGCGTAGTTCATATGCGATGTCATTTCCCCGCACTTTAAAGTGATCCGGATCTTTTTACTATGGAGAAAAACGAAAAAAATACGCAGCCCCCTGATTCAAACACCGTTACAGGCAGTGAGCGTCCATTAAGAACAGACAAACTATTAATCAAAGAAGGATTTCTGAAAAAAGAGGATGTCCTGAAAGCGCTTTCCGTTCAAAAGTTGGATAAGGACGACACAGACACACATGAAGAAGACATCGATTTCATGGAGCTTAACCTTGATGAAGAGATTGAAGGAAAGGATGGAGAAGGGCCTGTTTGCGGAGTTCAGGATATAGAGGCTGAAGAGCTGGTGAACTTTATCCTCAATTACGGTATCACAAATGGCGCAAGCGATATTCACATTGAGCAGGATCGGAAGGGAGCAAAACTTCGTTATCGATTGGACGGCGTCATGCGAGAGATCAACATAGAATGGCTGAAAAAGAAAGTCCGAGAAAAGGCCGGCGCCATTATTTCCCGCATCAAGGTCATGTCAAACCTTGATATTGCTGAAAAACGCCTCCCCCAAGACGGAGTTTTCCGAATAAACTATTACGATAAAATACAAGGGTCAAAATTCGATCTTGATTTCAGGGTCGCCACCTGCCGTGCTATTGTAGGAGAAAATGTAACAATTCGAATCCTCGATTCCCGCAAGGCCAAAGTCGGTCTTGAAAATTTAAACCATTCCTCTCATGTTCTTGGACCGTTTAAATCGCTCCTTAAAAGCTCTGCGGGGATGATCCTGGTGTCCGGTCCCACGGTAAGCGGAAAGTCTTCAACACTGTACGGCGCTCTGCAGTATGTATATAATCCCGGCATAAAGATTATAACCGCGGAAGACCCCATTGAATATAGCTTCCCCGGTATCATGCAAACCCAGATAAATCCCGAGATCAATCTCACTTTTTCAAGGCTCTTGCGCTCTTTTCTCAGGCTTGACCCTGATGTGATACTCGTGGGTGAGATACGTGATGAGGAAACAGCAAAGATCGGCTTTGATGCCGCTCAAGCCGGACACCTCCTCCTGAGCGCCATCCACACCAATGACGCTATAAGCTCTGTCTCACGTCTCCTCGATTTTAATGTGGAATATGGCCGGATAGTTTCCTGTCTGATATGTGTCCTTGCCCAAAGACTGGTCCGGAAAACTTGTCTCTCTTGCAGTAAAGAATATGTCCCGGACGAAGAGGAGTGGGAACTCCTTTTTAAGAGGTACCCTGCCCATCTGAGGTTTTACAAGGGCCAGGGGTGTGAAGCATGCAACTTTACGGGATATAAAGGACGCACGCTCCTTTCCGAAATTTTTGTCGTAGACAATGAAATTGCCCGGGCCTTGAACAGAGGACTTGACAAGGACGGCATCAAAAGGCTGGCGTTTGAAAGCGGTATGAAGTCCATGCTTGAGGATGGCTTGTTAAAGCTCCAGGAGACAACACTGTCAGAAATTATCAGGGTGATACCTCACGATATGATAAAAGAGTTTCGGTCAAGGGAGCAAGCCCAGGATGTAGCCGACTTTCTCATTGAAGACATGATGAGCGGTGGCGGAGCTTCTGACGAAAACGATGATGCATCACCCGGCATCTTTTATATATCCAATCCTGAAACAGAAAGACCCCTAATAGATCTAATGAGGGAAAAATATGAAACCCTCAAGGCGAAAACCGGCGACAATTCCGGTAAAGTGGATTCATCTCTATTCAAAGAATTTATTACCGGCAGCTTTTATCAGATCTGTGAAAAATATAAATGTAAAAATGTAACCTTTAATATTGAAAACAAAGAAGGAAAAACTGAGATTACAGCTATCCCTAATTAGTTAGTTGAGTAGTCGAGTCGTAAAACCATTCGACCATCAGGAAACAGTATGACAAGAACGATTACCATCACGAGTGGGAAAGGAGGGGTTGGCAAAACAAACATCAGTGTCAATCTGGCCCTCCACCTGGCAACCCTGGGTTACCGGACGTGCCTGTTTGATGCAGATCTCGGATTAGCCAACATCAACATACTCCTGGGACTGAACCCCGAGTATAACCTTGAAGATGTGCTTCTCAACCGTCGCGATCTCCAGGATGTCATCATAAAAAATTACAACGGGATCGACATTATCCCCGGGAGTTCGGGTACGGAACAGATGGCCAACCTTGAAGGTGACCAGGTGGACCATCTGATCCGGTCTTTTTCTGAACTCGACGGATATGACTTTTTGCTTTTTGATACTTCAGCAGGCGTTTCAAAAAACGTTATCTCTTTCTGTTTGGCTTCTTCAGAAGTAGTGCTGGTTATAACCCCTGAGCCTACCGCGGTGACCGATGCTTACGCCCTGTTAAAAATACTGTCTCTAAACGGATTCAGAGGTACGGCAAAGGTTGTGGTGAATCAGTGCAAAAGCATTCCGATTGCCAAGTTTGTCTACAATAAGTTCAAAGGGACAGTACGAAAATATCTTCCCATATACGTTATGCTGCTTGGTATTGTTGTTCAAGATAACAAGGTGACGGAGGCTGTAAAAACACAACGGGCGCTGATATTGCTCTACCCTGAATCGAATGCTTCGAAGTGCATTAAAAATATTACGAAACATCTTTTGGAAAACCAGCCGGAAGATTTAGAAGCTGCCGGCATGGGATCATTCTGGACAAGGTGCCTCCAGCTAATAAAAAGTCCTTTGAACTTAACCGGCTCCAAAAAAGAGGAAAAAGGGATTGAGCCCGAACCATCCACGCAGGATATGCAGAAAATACCGCCGCAACCGGTGGAAAAGGCTGAGCAAAAAACATATCCTGACGGCTATGGAAGCGCTACGGCCATGGAACAGGGTATTTATCTTTTAATGAGCGAACTTATTGACAATATTTCATCCGTTTCTCAGGAGCTTCAGCTTATAAGAAAAGCTATTGAAAACGGAAGGGGGAGTGGACATAGTGTGAACGGATCGGTTGATGAGAGACAAGAGATTTTGCGGCCCAAATCAATAACCCTGAACATTGACGCTTTTCTGAAACGGCGTGGCAATATAAGCGCAGAGAGCGATGAATAAGATCAAGGCGAATCCGACAATGTAATGAGTCTCTTTGAAGAATAATCCCGTCAATTCGTGTCGTACAATTCTCCCTCTGGACGCTACTCAAAAAGTACCCGCATAATATCGTTATAAATCACATATATCATCAAAAGACCGAGCATGAGCAACCCCACACGCTGGGCGGCCTCACGTATCTTGACGCTGACTGGCTTTCGCGTTACCGCCTCGATAAAGAAAAAAACAAGGTGCCCGCCGTCCAATACCGGAATCGGCAGGAGATTGAGAAGACCCAATTGTATACTTAAAAACGCGATGAAAAAAATGAGGTTGACAACGCCGGCTTCTGCCTGGTGACCCGCCATCTGAGCGATCATGATCGGGCCGCCAAGGGTCTTTGTCGAAAGCTTCCCCTGGATCATCTTGACGATGCTCAGGTAGGTAAGCCGTGTTATCTCCCAAACACGATAGAGACTCTCCCCAAAGGCCTGAAAAATATTCAGGTTTTGTGTTTCAAACCGCCCGGAGGGTATGATCCCGATAACATATCGATCTACATCTTCACCAAACAGATTTTGGGAAACAATCAGCTCCGGCACGACGTCCAGATAGATGATCTTTTTTCCACGGTATACCTCCAGTCGTAACCGGCTACCCTTGCTTTCCTTGATCAACGTCGCTATATCTTCCCAGCTTTCAGCCGGCTCTCCATTGATTGAAGCGATAAAATCGTTCGGTTGAAGCCCCACCTTTTCTGCGGGACGTCCCTCCTGAACAGCGCCGATCTCCGGCAAAAGGACAGGGAGGCCTGAGACCGCGAAAAAGCTGAAAAAAATAAGGATTGCTAAAAAGAGATTAAAAACAGGGCCTGCCGCCACAATAAGAATGCGCCGTCCAACACTCTTGTGAGAAAATGATAGTCCTTTATACTCTTCCGGGATCTCCGCATCAGGAGATTCCCCTGCCAGTTTGACATACCCCCCCAGAGGGATGGCGGATACGCGGTATTCCGTCATGCCGATCTGCTTTCCCAGCAGTTTGGGGCCGAACCCGAGTGAAAATTTTTCCACACCAACCCCGAGGAGTTTGGCCAAAAGGAAGTGTCCGAACTCGTGGATAAATATTAAAATACCAAGGACTACAACAAAGGAAATAATGTTCGTCATTCGATTTACCTTTTGGGCTCTTATAAAATGTAGCGCAGCCCTTTAGGGCTGCTCATAGCGAGCAGGGCTAAAGGGCTGCAAGGGCATTTTTTGTATATTCCCGTGTCCAGGCATCTGCCGTAAGTATATCATTAAGTTCCGGCTTTGATACTACCCTGTGGGAGTCCATGGCCTTCCGGATCAATTCGGGGATCTGCACAAGATTTATGCGATGATCTAAAAAAGCGCTCACCGCAACCTC
>JAUVFC010000059.1 GCA_030594505.1 Desulfobacterales bacterium | reverse complement strand
TGATATTCACAAAGAGAGGCGATCTGATCAGAGTAATTTCCGCCAGGGATATGAATATAAAGGAAAAGAAATTTTATAATGAAAAAGGATAAAACCATACCTAAATTCAAAAACGAAGACGAAGAACGTGAATTCTGGGCTACTCGTTCTCCGCTTGATTATTTTGACACAAGAGATTTCAAAAGTGCTTCTTTCCCCAAACTAAAGCCATCGTTAAAATCAATCTCAATTCGTCTCCCGGAGGGCATGCTGGCTGAACTAAAAACCCTCGCAAACAAGAAAGATGTGCCCTACCAAAGTCTGGCAAAAATCTACCTTGCCAGACAAATTTCCTTAGAACGTGGATATTTCCGCACTGCTCCGAAAAAGAGAAGACGGAAAGCTGATGCCCAACAAGGGCATAGAGATGGATTTTGAGAAGCTGCCGCTTTTCAAAACCACTCATGCCGGTTAGGAGTAGAAAGAATCAACAATGAAGATTGTCTCAGGTGCTCAAACTGGTGTTGATAGGGCGGCGCTTGACGCCGCATTAGAAAGCAGCGCTGAGGTTGGAGGCTGGTGTCCTGAAGGGAGAATGGCAGAAGACGGAATCATCCCGGAAAAATATCCAGTTAAGGAATTGCCCGGTTCCGGATATAGGCAACGCACAAAAAGAAATGTAATTGATAGTGATGGAACGGTAATAATCTATTTTGGTTATCCATCTGGAGGAACAGAGCAAACCATTGTTTTTTGCATAAAAGAAAAGAAGCCTTATCTTCTAATTGATGCGGAAGAAATACCTGTGGAACGGGCATCAAGAAAAGTTGAAGAATTTATCGCTCGTAAATCTATTTTTGTACTAAACGTGGCAGGCCCTCGTGCCGGCGGTGAGGCAAGAGCATACGAGTATGCTAAAAAGGTAATTCAAGGTGTGTTACAAAACAATTCCTAACAAGGAAAAAGGAGACAGAGGAGACAGGGTCACCATCTTAAATATTAAATATTCGTCTCTTGATCTTATTCACTCTCCCCTTCAGCCTCTTGTTCCGTACTATCTCTTTGCTGATCTGAAGGTGAAAAGGGTTTCAAAGAGGGTTTTGGGACGATTTTGGGTAAAAATGTAGCATTTTTTGTAAAGCGGTGTCATCAGCCTGTAAACGCCAGCTTAAGCACGTCGCCCATTTTATCTACAAAATGAAAATGGAGACTCTTGCGGACGTTTTTGGGGACATCCTCCATATCTTTTTTGTTCCATTCCGGAAGGATAATAGTCTTGATTCCTCCGCGATGGGCCGCGAGGACCTTTTCCTTAACTCCGCCCACCGGCAGTACCTGCCCCCTTAAGGTAATCTCTCCTGTCATGGCGAGATCTTTGATAACCGGCTTCTGTTTTAACATAGAGATGAGAGCGGTAAGCATGGCAACACCGGCCGAAGGGCCATCTTTGGGAATCCCCCCTGCCGGGACATGGATATGAATATCATGTTTGGCAAAAAAATCAGCAGGTATTCCAAGAGCCTTTGCATTGCTTCGTATGTAGCTGAGCGCTGCTGTCGCCGATTCTTTCATGACGTCTCCGAGTTGCCCGGTCATGGTCAGGCTCTGTTTTCCGTTCATTTTGGTCGCCTCTATGAACAGGAGTTCACCTCCTGTCGGGGTCCATGCCAAACCGGTAACAACCCCCGGCGTAGCAGTTCTCATTCCTGCTTCAGAGTAAAAGCGGACAGGTCCTAAAAATTTTTGAATATCGTTTATCTTGATCCGGGTGAGGTCTTTTTTTCCTTCCGCCACCTCGCGTGCAACCCCCCTGCATACACTTGCGATTTCTCGTTCCAGATTTCTCAGGCCCGCTTCCCGAGTGTATCCTGATATAATAACTTTAATTGACGCGGTGCTGAACTTAATAAGATCGCTGGTGAGCCCGTGGGCCTCCCTCTGCCGAGGAATCAGAAAACGCTTTGCGATCTTTATCTTCTCTTCATCACTGTATCCCAGGAGTTCCAAAACCTCCATACGATCCCTTAACGCAGGCGGGACAGTGTCGAGTCTGTTGGCAGTGGTGATAAACATTACCTTGGACAGATCAAATGGGACATCAAGATAATGGTCGGAATAAGAGAAGTTCTGTTCAGGATCGAGGACTTCTAAAAGGGCGGACGACGGATCTCCGCGAAAGTCGGCTCCGAGCTTGTCGATCTCATCCAGCATAAAAAGAGGATTATTTGAGCCGGCCCGCCGAATCCCCTGGATAATACGCCCTGGAAGCGCACCTACGTATGTGCGGCGATGCCCTCTTATTTCCGCTTCATCTCGTACTCCTCCTAACGACACCCTATGGAATTTTCGGCCCATGGCCCGCGCAATGGAACGGCCCAAGGAGGTTTTGCCGGTCCCGGGAGGACCTGCGAAACAGAGTATAGGCCCTTTTGTGTCGGATTTTAGCTTGCGCACGGCAAGATATTCCAAAATCCGTTTTTTAACCTTTTGCAATCCGTAGTGATCGTCATCCAACACTTTCTGCGCCTTTTTGACGTCAAGGTTGTCTTTCGTGCTTTCATTCCATGGAAGGACGGTAAGCCAGTCCAGGTATGTGGCTGCCACTGTATATTCAGAAGAAGAAGGATGCATTCGAGCCAATCGATTCAGTTCACGTTCCGCCTCTTTTTTTGCTTCTTCCGGGAGTCCTTTTTTTTCGATTTTTGCCCGGTATTCTTCTACCTCCAACGACCTTTCGTCTTTTTCACCCAACTCTTCCTTGATTGTCTTGAGCTGCTGGCGAAGATAATATTCCCGCTGACTCTTATCAATGTCCTGTTTTACCTGGGACTGGATCTTTTGACCAAGCCTTAATATTTGAAGCTCCCGGTTGATGAGATTATTTACTTTTTGCAGCCGTTTCTTGACGTCGACAGTCTCCAGAATCAATTGTTTTTCTTCCTTGGACAGATTAAGACTGGAGGCGATAAGATCTGCTAATATACCTGGTTCTTCGATTGATTTGACAAGCGCTCCCAACTCCTTGGGGAGATAAGGGGAAAGCTCCAATACATTTTTAAACAACCCTACGAGGTTGTTCATGAGCGCGTCTACCTCAAGGTCTTTGACCACTGTGTCGGTTAAAGGCTCGATCTTAGCGCGAAGATACGGCTTCTCTTTAATATATTCTATAATCCTAAACCGGCTCAGACCCTGGACCAGAATCTGAATTCCTTTCTCATCTGACTGGGCCATTCTCAGGATCATTGCAGCCGTACCGACAGTGTACAGATCCCCGGCTTCGTGAGGGCCTGCCGTTTCTTTCTTTTTTGAGACCGTCAGGCCGATAATACGGTCTTTTCCCATTGCATCATCGACCAGATGTTTTGACTCCTCCTGCCAGACCAACAGGGGTAGTACCATTCGGGGAAACAGGGTCATGTCCAGAACGGGAAGTATTGATAGAACTTCCGGAAGCCTGGTTGAATCAGTACTGGCTGGATGACTGTTTTCAGGGTATTTTTCATTTTCATTCATATTTTGTCTCTCTCCCATCAAGCATTTTCGATCGGGATATTGTGTGCCTTGCCATGGGCACGTTTGGTCATTTTAATAGTTAAAAGCCCATCCTTGTAGGACGCTGTCACTTCGTTTACGTCGATCGGGACCGAGAGCATTAAAATCCGCTCAAAGCTGCCGTAAGGAATCTCCGCCAAATGATATCTTAGTACTTTAGATTCACGGAGGTCTTCCCTTTTACCGGATATTTTAACGGCGCCGGAATCTATTTCGACCACAAGATGTTCCTTTTTTACCCCTGATACCTCACAGACAATCACAATTGCATCTTCTGTTTCAAAGATATCCATCTGGGGACGCCACACTTCTCCGGGGAGAACCGAAAGGAGGGGGTTGACACGTTGAAACATGTCATCTATAGTTCTCTGAATACGGCTGTGCATCTGTCCTAAATTTTTCCCAAAACGAATTTTGATGTATTCCATTGGTATCTCCTAACGCCAACCGTCGTTAATCTTTCTATAAACCGGGATTATACACATTTGATTAGGCTTTTAATACAAATTCTAAAACAAGGACCGAGTTCTATTAGAGAAAAAATACCGGATTCTAACAAAAGTCGGTTGAAAAAGAGAACTTGCCGGTTTAAGTCTGTGTGACATAATACTATTTAAAAACATTTTTGTAAAGAGGATCTACAAACTGAGATAATTTCGTAAAAAGTCTTTGAAAAGCTTTTTGCTGAATGTCTTTAGGAGGCTGTCCGAGAATTATGTCTCGTTCTCACTCTTTTGCAGTAGGATCAGAATTCTCGGACAGCCTCATAGTGAAGCGAAGATGAAGATTACCATTGCACAATTGAATCCCACGATCGGTGATATTGACGGAAACCTCGCAAAACTAAAAAAAACTTTGTCTTCCTCATGTAAGGATTCCCCGGATCTTGTTGTTTTCCCCGAGTTGTTTCTGGTCGGGTATCCTCCCTATGACTTTTTGCAAAACGACCAATTTGTTAAAAAGGCGAACGCCGGGGCACGAAAAATCGTTGAGGAATCAAAACAATATCCCCGGACAGGGATATTGTTCGGTACCGTCCAAACAACGGGAAAGGAGGTGGGGACAGGTCTCTATAATTCGGCTCACATGGTCTTTTCCGGAGAAATCCTGGCAAGCCGGCACAAATCACTATTACCCACCTATGACGTCTTTGACGAGGCCCGATTTTTTGATCCGGCCCCTAACATACAGGTAGTAAAATTCAAGGACGAGATACTTGGTATTTCAATTTGCGAGGACGCATGGAACGATCAATCCGTGTGGCGGGGAAGGCATTATCCCGTTGATCCCATGAAGGCCTTGGCTGAACAGGGGGCGTCATTGTTTATTAATCTTTCAGCATCCCCTTTTGACACAGAAAAAGATGAAATTCGATACAGACTTTTTCAAAACCATGTTCGGAAGTATAGTATCCCACTCATTTTTGTCAATCAGATCGGCGGCAATGACGAGTTGATCTTTGACGGGAAAAGTATGTATATAGACCGGAACGGCGAACCCGGGCTGGTTTTTCCTTCTTTTGAGGAGCGGATTGAAACCATAGATACCGCTACATTACGTGGCACGGGCCCATATGTGCCGGAAGAAAAGATCGAATCTGTTTTCAAGGCCCTGGTTTTGGGGATCAAGGATTATATAATCAAGTGCGGATTTTCAAAGGTGGTTCTCGGACTTTCCGGGGGAATCGATTCCGCAGTCACCTGCTGTTTGGCCACAGAAGCCGTAGGGAGCAAAAATGTATTAGGAATTTCCATGCCTTCTTTGTATTCTTCTAAAGGGAGTATAGAAGATTCCGGAATGCTTGCCGAGAACCTTGGAATATCGTTCAAGGTAATCCCTGTTTTTGATATATTCTCTTCCTACTGTAATACTCTGCAAGATCATTTCAGCGGGAAAGAGGTCGATGTTACCAAAGAAAATATCCAGGCACGAATTCGTGGAAATATATTGATGGCTTTTTCCAACAAGTTCGGACATCTTGTTCTTTCAACGGGGAACAAAAGCGAACTGGCAGTTGGCTACTGTACTCTTTACGGAGACATGAGCGGTGGGTTGGCGGTCCTTTCCGATGTCCCCAAAACAATGGTCTATAAATTAGCCCATTATATTAACCGAAGATCAGAAATAATTCCAAAGGAAATTATTGAAAAACCGCCCTCAGCGGAATTAAAACCGGGCCAATTGGATCAGGATACACTCCCCCCGTATGAGGTATTGGATAAGGTCCTTTTCTCTTATCTGGATGAAGGGCTTTCCGAGGAGGAGATCATACGCCAGGGCGTTGAACCGAAATTAGTACAATGGATTGTTGAAACCGTTGACAAAAACGAGTATAAAAGAAGACAGGGGGCTCCCGGCTTGAAAGTTACCAGCAAGGCCTTTGGCATGGGAAGAAGGATGCCGATTGCCGCGAAATTTGTCAGGTCGTGAGGAGGATGATTTCGTAAAAAGTCTTCAATGAGCTTATATTGGTCACATTTTATAGCTTCTAAGTTCGCTTCGCTAAATCGTAAAAACTCGGGCTAACGTCCTCAAACAGTTTACGATTTTTACGCTTCGCTTCACCAAGAAGCTCTAAAAAAAGTGATCAATATAAGCTCATCAAAAACTTTTTACGAAATCATTATAACCATAAACACGCAACGATTGGATCAAACAATGGCTATTATAGAGAGAAGAAGAGAGAATAGATCGTTCAAGTCTTTTAAAAACGTTTTAGTGATCGACGATGAACCCAATATGCGTCATGTCCTGTCGGTCATCTTAAAGAAGGTCGGCTATACCGTTACTACCGCACCGGATGGTATAAAAGGGTTGACTCTGTTTGAGGAGGGGGACTTTGATGTAGTGCTTTGCGATATAAGGATGCCGGAGATGGACGGTATAGACTTTCTTAAATCCGCTATCGGTCGAAGGGCTGAAGCAATACTCATTATGATGTCCGCCTATGGAACTGTAGATACTGCTGTGGAGGCCATGAAGTTTGGCGCCGCAGATTATATTTCCAAACCGTTCAAACCGGATGAGATCCTGGTAAAGCTGCGGCAAACAGAAGAAAGGATACAACTCAGGCATGAGAATTCCCTGCTGAGAGATGCGATCAGAAAGACATTTGGCTTTGAGAATATTATTGCCAGGAGTGCGGCCATGCGCGACATCTTTAAAACAGTCCAAAAGATCGCGGAGCACAAAACAACCGTCTTAATTACCGGGGAAAGCGGGACAGGGAAAGAGCTTATAGCAAAGGCGATCCACTATAACGGTATTCGTAAAAATGCCCCCATGGTTGCAATTAACTGCGGCGGGCTTCCTGAACAAATTTTGGAAAGTGAACTTTTCGGCCATGTTAAAGGAGCGTTTACTGACGCCATCCGTGATAAAAAAGGGCTCTTTAATGAGGCAAACGGCGGGACCCTTTTCTTGGATGAGATAGGAGAACTTTCCATGTCGCTTCAGGTGAAATTGCTGCGCGCCTTGCAGGAAGAAGAGATCCGGCCTCTGGGGAGTAATAAGTCGATTAAAGTCGATATCCGCATTATCGCGGCAACGGCAAAGGACCTTTCAAAAGCGGTAAAAAACGGCGCCTTCAGGGATGATCTGTACTATAGAATCAATGTCCTGCCGATCGTCCTTCCCCCCCTCCGAGAACGAAAAGAAGACATCCCCATTTTGGTTGAACATTTTATCAGGAAGCTCAACTTACGTCTCAACAAAACAGTTCGTGGAATTCACCCAAACGCCATTCAAAGGCTTATGGAGCGTACCTGGCGAGGAAATGTCAGAGAACTTGAAAACGTAATAGAACGCACAATGGTTATGATGGATCATGATACTATCAATATTGAGGACTTGCCGAGTGAGGTCAGAGAAGGCAGAGAGACCGGAGATCCCTTTTCTTTTGATACTCTTTCTATCAAAACGAGTACCGTTTTTCTTGAAAAAATGTTGATAGAAAGGGGGCTTAAACGGACAAAAGGGAACCGGACGCAGGCTGCCAAACTCCTTGAAATCAGTCACCCTACCCTATTGTATAAGATGAAAGAATATTCGATTAAATATTGATGATTTCGTAAAAAGTATAAGACTAATGGAAAGTGAACTAAAGTTTGAAGTGCCTAAAGTTGATGACATCGTAAAAAGTCTTCAATTCGCTTGATTGGTCACTTTTTAGAGCTTCTAAGTTCGCTTCGCTAAATCGTAAAAACTCGGACTAACGTCCTCAAACAGTTTACGATTTTGACGCTTCGCTTCACCAAGAAGCTCTAAGAAAAGTGACCAATATTAGCTCATCAAAGACTTTTTACGATGTCATCAAAGTTAAGGATGTTGACCTTTTTATATAATGATAAAATTCCTTAATCCCGCCAAGGCGGGACTCACTTTAGGCACTTTAGCTCACTTCAAACTTTAGTTACTTAAAAGGAGGTTCTTATGGGAGACCTAAAGCAAGCGTATAAGACTGTGATGGAAGACCATTTCCCCGATACTATCACCATCTCTTTCGGAGACCGGAAGTTGGTTTACCAAAAGCGGGCCTGGAAGATTCCTGATTCGGCATCAGGCGAGCTGGTGGAAAAGGGGCTCAGGTACGGAGAAAATCCGGGACAGGAGGCAGCCCTGTATATGCTGGCCAATGGGAATCTGGTCCTTGGAGAGTGTCGGTTCATTGATGCCGGAAAAGGGCTGGTGAGCGCCATTGACGAGGCAGACATGCTTCAGGCGGGAAAACACCCCGGAAAAACGAATCTTACCGATATCGACAACGGCCTGAATATCATGAAGTACCTGATGGGCAAACCGACCGCGATTATACTCAAACACAACAACCCTTGCGGTATAGCCTCTGCCGGCGGTTTGGTCGAGGCTTACGCCCGCGCAAACCGCGCCGACCGTATCGCGGCATTCGGCGGATGCGTTGTTTTTAACCGGGCCCTTGATGTTGAGACTGCTGAATTGATCGCTGACAATTACTTAGAGGTAGTGGCGGCCCCTGATTATGAAGAAGGGACGGTAGATATTTTGAAAAAACGGAAAAATCTCCGCATCGTCCGGATTTCAAGAATAGACAAGCTCCGGGAATACAGCCAAACGCGCTTTGTCGACTTCAAATCGTTAACGGACGGCGGCTTTATTGTTCAGCAATCTCCACTCAACAGAATACGGTCCCAGGAAGATTTTAAGATAGCCGAGTCCACTTATCAGGGCAAGACTTACAGGGTCGAGAGGGAACCGACGGGAAAAGAATATGCGGATATGCTCTTTGGATGGTCTGTGGAACAAGGGGTTACTTCCAATTCGGTTCTCTATGTCAAAGATGAGACGACAGTGGGGATCGGCACGGGGGAACAGGACCGTATAGGTGTTGCCGAAATCGCCATTTAC